>DNFG01000373.1 GCA_003487005.1 Bryobacterales bacterium | reverse complement strand
CTTCGGCGGCTTAACCGGCTTGGGAAGCGGCACGGCGGTCGTCACCTTGTTCATAAAATCTTCCGGCTTACCGGCCAGCAGCAGCGGCAAATGCTCGGCCACCGCCCGCAGCATCGGCTCCAGCCAGCTTTGGTCAGCCTTGGCGAAATCATGCAGCACGTAATTGCTGACCATATTCTTGTCGCCGGGATGGCCAATCCCCAGCCGCACCCGCCAATATTCCTTGCCCAAGTGGGCGTCGATGGATTTCAAGCCGTTGTGGCCGCCGGCCCCGCCGCCTTTCTTGACCCGCAAACGCCCCGGCGGCAGGTCAAGCTCGTCATGAATGACGATCACTTGTTCAGGCTTATATTTGAAAAACTGCGCCGCCGCGCCCACCGACTGGCCCGACAGGTTCATGTAGGTCAAAGGCTCCAGCGCCATAACCTTGACGCCGTCCACCGCGCCATCCGCCGTCTGACCTTGAAAACGCTTGCGCCACGGTGAAAAACGGTAAGCGCGCGCAATTTCCTCCACCGCCATAAAGCCGATGTTATGCCGGTGGCCGCGATAGTCGGGACCGGGATTGCCTAAGCCGACGATGAGCATGCCGCCCCCCATGTTGCTGATCGCCCTGAGACGCCGGGCGGCCCTATCCACGGCCTTGGCTTCGCGCCCATGGGGGCGCGGGGCCGCGGGCGGCCCAACCAACCTCCCATGTCACGGACGATTGGCATAACAATGAAACCAGGCCCATAACGAAACGGGGGGCCGAAGCCCCCCGCCAACCCGAACAACGTCGCGTAGAAATTACGCGGCGGTTTCGTCTTCAGCCTTCAGACCCGACGGCGCGGCGATGGTCGCCACGGTGAAGTCGCGGTCGATGGTGGTCTTGCAGCCTTCCGGCAGCGTCACCGACGAAATGTGGATCGAATCGCCGATGTCGAACGCCGACACGTCGATGGTGACGTGTTCCGGGATGTTCGCGGCGGAAACTTCCAGTTCGATTTCGTGGCGCACGATGTTCAGCATGCCGCCGCGCTTCAAGCCCTGGCACTTTTCTTGACCGACGAATTCCACCGGCACTTCCACGGTGATGCGGGTTTCGTCGGTGACGCGCAGGAAGTCGACGTGAACCGGCTTGTCCGACACCGGATCAAGCTGCAAATCGCGGGGCAGCACGCGATGGGTTTCTTCGCCGACCTTAATGTCGAACAGGTGGGTGAAGAAGCCCGGCTTGTGCAGGATGTGGTTAAAGCTGTGGAATTCCAGCGAAATCATCACCGGCGGCAGCTTGGCGCCGTAGATCACGGCGGGAACGCGGTTGGCCCGACGGGTGGCGCGGGCGGTCCCCTTGCCGGCCCGGTCACGCGCTTCGGCGCTCAACGGAATAATCTGGGTCATTGAAACGGCTCCATAGGTTCGGGCGCCGACCTCCAGGGGTGTCAGCGCGTGAAGCGGGCTGATTACGCCGCGGCCGACCCGTCGTCAAGCAAAACCCGTCAGAAATCCCCGCCGGACGCCCGGCGACGCGCCGCCTCGCGGGCGCGCAGCAACGCCGCGGCGATATCAGGCCATCCCGCCGGCTTCGCCGCCCAGTCGTCGATGCCGCATTCTGCGAAACGCCGCCGAGCGTCAGCATCGACGTTGGCGGTGATCGCCACCACCGGCAAGGCGCCGGCGGGCGCCGGCAACGCGCGAATGCGCCGTGTCGCCTCACACCCGTCCATCACGGGCATTTCAATATCCATCAGCACGGCGTCGCAAACGTCGCCGGTCTCCAGCAAATCCAAAGCGGCGGCGGCGTCGGCCGCCTCCAGCGGCTTGCAGCCATGCGTTTTGAGTATTTCGCTCAGCAGCGCCCGGTTAAGGGCGATGTCATCCACGATAAGAATGCGCAAGGCAGGCGACGGCGTCAGCGGCGCGCGGTCGGCGGCGGCGACCACCGGCGTCTCAACCCAAAAACGACTGCCGACGCCCGGCGCGCTGTCGACGCCGATGCGCCCGCGCATCAACTGACACAGCGCGCGGCAGATCGCCAAACCAAGCCCCGATCCGTCATGATTGCGCGTCGCCGACTGATCCACCTGATAGAAGCGCTGGAACAGTTGATCTTTATGATCGGGGGAGATGCCGACGCCGTTGTCTTCGACCTCCAGCCGCAGCAGCAGCGCCCCATCGTCCGCCGCTCCGGCGATGAACGCCCGCAGCGATATCTCGCCGCCTTTGGTGAACTTGACGGCGTTGCCCGCCAAATTCAGCAGAATGCGCCGCAATTTTTCGCCATCGGCCAGCACGCGGGCGGGCGTATCGCTCTGCACGTCCCAACGCAGCATGTTTTCGTGCTGGGCGGCGCGCGGCGCCACCGCCGCGGCGACCTCCGACAACAATGCTTTCAAATCCACCGCCTCGATCCGCAGCGAAATTTTGCCGGCCTCCAACTGCGTGATGTCCAGCAGATCGTTCACCAGCTCCAGCAGGTTTTCCGCCGACGACTGCGCCGACTGCACATAGCCGCGCTGTTGGGACGATAGGGGCTGCTCCGCCAACAGGCTCAACAGCCCGATGACGCCGTTGAGCGGGGTGCGCAATTCGTGGCTGACGTTGGCGAGAAATTCGGTCTTGGCGGCGGAGGCGAGTTCGGCGCTGGCGGCCATTTCGCGGGCCCACTGCGTGGTGGTAGCGAGGAATTCGTTGGTGGATTTGAGTTCCTGTTCCTGGCGGACGCGGTCGGTGATGTTGCGGAGGACGAGGAGGACGGTGGGGTCGTGGCCCGGGCGGTCAAGGTGGGAGTTGGTGATTTCGAGCCAGAGGCGGCGGCCGTCGAGGAGGTGGTATTCGCAGACGGAACGGGCGGGGAGGGAGCGGTTGGCGAAGGCATCGCGGAACTGGCGGGCCTCTTCGACTTCATGACCGGGCCACTGGCGGAGGATTTCGACGAAGGGGCGTCCTTCGACGGTGTGGCGGGGGAGGCCGACGAGTTCGCAGAAGCTGGGGTTGGCGGCCTGGAGGCGGCCCTGGTCGTCGAGGAAGGCCATGGCGTCGGCGGCGCTTTCCCAGACGACGCGGAGTTCGAGGGCGGTCTGGCGTTGACCGAGAGCGGCTTCGACCTGAGGGGTCTGGTCGACGGCGGTGACGACGATGAACGCGGGTTCGCCTTCTTCGCTGCGGAGGAGTGCGGCGGACCAGGCGACATGGCGGGAGGCTCCGTCGCGGCGCCAGAGGAGGATTTCGCCGCGGGATTCAGCCTGGTCGAGGATGAGAGCATCGAGGCTTTCGCGGAGGGCGGGGCGGTCGGAAGTGGCGACGAGGACATCCCACCAGACGCGGCCGCGGACTTCGGACTCATGGTATCCGGTGACGCGCTGGCAGACCTGGTTCCAGCGCTGGATGCGGCCATCAAGGTCGAGGACCATGATCAGGGCGTCGGTGGTATCCAGGACAACGCGGATGAAGTCGCGCTCGCGCGCGAGTTCGACTTCCGTTTGTTTGAGCCCCGTGATGTCCTCGATGAAGGAGACGTGAACGGAGCCCCAGGGCGGCGCATGGGTATGGAGGGTGCGGACAAGGAACGTGCTGTCGCGACCGGGGCCGTCGAGAGACCATTCCCAGGTAACGGGACCATCGGCGGTGGATGGAGGCTGGCCGGGTTCGGGGACATCCGGGGGGAGGATGCCGGCGGGGAGGCGGAGGAGGGAGAGGCAGGCGGGGTTGGCGTGGAGGACGGGGCCGCCGGGCCGGTGGATGAGTATGGCCGCCGGGAGGGCGTCGAGGAGAGGGGTAAGGCCGGTGGAGGGGCCTGTCTCCGCAGGCCCCTCCCGGCCGCCGGAGCGACCGGGGTGAAGAATGGCCGAAAACTGGTCGAAGAGCGACACTCTATAAGGCCATTTTCGCTCAATCGGAATTACATTTCCCGAACACGGATATTGCGAAATTCGACACGAGTGCCGTGGCCGAGAAAACCGATGTGACCGCTGCGGCGGCGGAGGCCGGGGTGGCGGCGCAGGACGGCTTCGTCGGCAACGCGGCTGAGGTCCGCATCGAGGGTGGTCTCGCCATTGAGGACGATGTGAATGCGCGGGCCGTAGGCGGTGATTTCGTAACTGTTCCAGGCTCCGTCGCGTTTGACGAATCCGGTGCGGGCGGGGAAGACGTCGTAGATCGAACCCGTGTATTGGGTGGGCTTGAGCCGGCCTTTGTACTTGGGGGATTCGTCGTCGAGAACCTGGATTTCCATGCCGACATACGCGGCGTCGCCTTCGAGGGGAGCGCGGATGCCGATGCCGTTGTTGCCGCCTTCCCAAAGGCGCCAGTCGAGGCGAAGGACGAAGTCGCCGTACTCGCGTTCAGTGAACAGATTGCCGCCGCCATCCTCGGGGCAGACGATGACCCCGTTCTCGACGACGTAGCCGCGGCCGCGGCCGCGGATGAGTTTCCAGCCATTGAGCGTGGAGCCGTCGAAGAGGGACTTGAAACCGGTCTCGGCCTGTTGGGCGGCGAGAGCCGACGCGGAAAGAGTGGTCAGGAGGGCGCGTCTGGAGAGCTTCATCGTTTGACTTCCTTACTGATCTGCCGGAGCAGAGAGATTCCTTCGATCATCGCACGGCCGTTGTGGTATCCGGCTTTCCACCCATAGCCCTTGTTGCCGCGGGTGCGGAGGTTTTCGTCGACGATCTCCCACCATTCGCCATTCTCGTGGTCGATCTGGTGCTGGCGGACGAAGGTCCAGGTCTTTTCGAAGACGTCCCAATAGAGGGGGTCGCCCGTGAGGCGGTACATGGTGAGGGCGCTGACAAGGACTTCGGACTGGACCCACCAGCTTTTGGTGCGGTTGTCGGCGGGCTGGCTGATCCATCCGCTGTACCAGAAGCCGCCGTGGACATCGTCCCAGCCGTACTTCATCGAGTAGCCGAAATTCTCGCGGAAGAGGTCGAGGTAGGGGCCGACGGGAACCCCGGCGGCATCGGCGGCATCGACGAGGAGCCAGATGTTCTCCAGGTCATGACCGTAACTGGCGCGGCCGCCCGCGCCGGAGAGGATGGGGGTCCAGTCGCGCTGGTACTGGTCGGTGCAGACGGTGACGCCTTTGCGGACGACGGCATTGCTTTCAATGGCCATGAGTTCGAGGAGACGTTCGCGGGCGAGGGGAAGCCGGGAGGCGCGGTAGAAGGTGGTGAGAGCCTCCATCAGATGGAGGTGAGTATTCATGAGCTTGACGGTGGAATCGCCGGACATGTAGCTGCGCTCGTTGGGGGAGGCGGGGGACCAGTCTTCGTTGAAGAATTCGAGGTAGCCGCCGTGGATTTTGTCGTGGGCGGTCTTCTCCCACTGGTCAAAGACCTTGATGGCGAAGGCGAGGACGTCCTTGCGGCCGGAGGCGAGGGCGTATTCGCTGAGGGCGTAGAGGGCGAAGCTTTGGCCGTACATGTGGATTTTGGGGCGCGTGGGAGCGCCGGCGGCGTCGGTCTCCCAGGCGAAACCGCCGTGTCTGGGGTTCCACATCTTCTGGGTCAGGAAGCGGTAGCCGTGGTCGGCGGCGGCGAGGAGTTGTTTGCGGTCGCCATAGCCGGCGCGGGCGGCGCGGGCGAAGAACCAGACGGTGCGGGCCTGGGTGACGAGGGTCTTGGGGCCGGCGCCGAGTTCCTCGCCGGCGGGGCCGAAGTTCATTTTGTAGCCGCCGTTGGCCCGGTCGATGGCGCGAGGGTACCAGAAACCGAGGATGTTCTCGTTGAGAGTTTGTTCGAATCCGGCGATGTAGGATTCCGGCGGCGCCGCGGCGAGAGCGAGGGCGCAGGCGAGGAAGGTGGCGAACAGACGGCGCTTCATGCGTGCGATTCTATAACGTGATGAGACTTGCCACAGCCCTGCTCTGCCTTGCCGCCGCGCTGCCGGCTTCCGCCGAAACGCTGCGGGTGATGTCGTTCAACGTGCGCTACGCGGCGAAAAGCGATGGTCCGGACATCTGGGAGAACCGGCGCGATTTTCTGGTGGCGACGATCCGGAAACACAATCCGGATCTGATTGGGACGCAGGAACTGCTCTACATGCAAGGGCAGTACATCGATCAGGCACTGCCGGAATACAAGTGGTTTGGGGTGAGCCGGCGGGGCAACCAGGAAGACGAGCACATGGGCGTGTTCTACCGGACCGACCGGCTGACGCTGGTGGATTCGGGCAACTACTGGCTGTCACTGACGCCGGAGCGTGCGGGTTCCAGCGCCTGGAACATGAGCCTGCCTCGCATGGCGACATGGGGATTGTTCGAGATCAAGGCGACGGGCCAGAAGTTCCTGTTCACGAACACGCACTTCGCCCACCGGCGCGAAGACGACCACGCGCGGCGGATGAGCGCGCGGGTGATCGCGAACCGGTTGGCTTTGTACGAGGAAACGCTGCCGCTGCTGGTGACGGGCGATTTCAATGCGCCTGCCGAGGGTGGCGCGTACGAGACGCTGACGGCGGTTCTGAAGGATGCCTGGACGAACGCGGCGAAGAAGAGCGGTCCGGAAGGCACGTTCCATGGGTTCAAAGGCACGCCGGGCGCGGCGCGGATCGATTGGATCCTGTACCGCGCGCCGTGGAAAGTGCTGGAGGCGCACTCGCTGACCGACAACCGCGAGGGGCGGTATCCGTCGGATCACTTCCCGATTCTGGCGGTGTTTGAACTCCCCTAGTTGCGCGCGGGGCGTCTATTCGCGGATGAAGCCGTGGTAGAGACCCATGTAGTAGGGCAACAGGTACACGGCGCCGGTGGCGAGAGTGCGGCCCTGGCCGTTGAAGTCGAGACGCCACGGGTCGTGGTTCCAGTGCTGGACGAACTGCTCGTCGTACGGGATCACTTTGCCGTTGGGGCGATGGCCGGCGCCCTTGCCGCCGTTTTCGCGTTTGTGGTCTTCCAGCGGGGTGATGTCGAGGCGGTGGCTGTTGCGATAGCTCCAGTTGACGCGGTCGAGCGGAATGCGGCGGAGGGTTTCGACTGAATCATCGAGCCATTCGGCGCCGGGGAGGTCCATGGGATTCGTGCCGTAGGCGTCGGTGTAGGTGGCGCCTTTAAGGGCGAATGCCGCGACGAAGTTGAAGAAGGGGTTCATTTCCGGGGCTTCCAACTGCCAGTAGCGGTGAAGCGACAGGGCCACCATCTGCCGGATCTTCGGATCCTTCTCGTACTTGAGCAGGTGGTAGTAGTTCATGAAGGCCATCTCGTCGTCGCTCTGATTGCCGGCGCCGGGACCGGACTGGATCTTGGGGACCATCAGGTTCATGGCGTAACCGTGTTCGCGGACGAGGCGCTGGAAGGCCTGCTGGTAACGGTCGTGGCCGGTAATGTGGTGGGCGATGCGCAGGTAGGTCAACATGCTGAGCGAATTGAGTCCGCGCTCCTCGAACCAGGTGGAGTCGAAGTTGAGTGATTCGGGATCGAAGTAGCCCCAGCGGGTAGGTTGGCCGTCGTGGTCGATGTACTTGAAGCCGTGGCTGATGAGATGGTCGGTCATCGCGGTGACCTGGTCGCGGACGCGCTGTTTCTCTTCCGGGGATTCGGCTACCAGGTCGAAGTAAAGGCCGTTGAGGAAGTAGTGTCCGTCGAGTTCGTCGCTGCTGGTGTCGCTTTTCCAGAACCACTGGCCGTCGGCGCTTTTGGGCCAGCGGGGGGAGATGATTTTCCACTTGGAATCGACGGTGCGGCGGCGTTCGGCGTCGCGCTCTGGGGTGTAGTGGGTGGCGTTGGGATCGGGGCCGGAGGTGGGGAGGATGGTGCGGGCGACGAATCCGGGCGGGGCGGGGTTGGGGCCGCCCTGGGTGACATTGCCGAGAAAACGAAGCGCTTCGAAGGCTTTCGTGGCGCGGGCGCGGGCTTTGGGGTCTTTCGTGGCGGCCCAGGCGAAACATTCGCCGGCGCCGTACATGGCGGTCCAGAGGCCGTCGTTGTCGGAGTCGTGCTGGGTGATCTTTGATTTGTCGCCGGGGGCGGCGAGAGCGACTTCGAGGATGTATTCGAAGGGCGTCCGGCGATGGTATTTGTCGATTTCATCCTCGAAATAGCGCGCTTTCTCCGCCAAAGTGACGGTCTTCCGGCGGATGACACCCACGCCCGCGGCGGTGGCGAACCAGGCGTCGCCGTTGGGGGCGAGGGCGACGGCGCGGACGTCGTCGCTGGGGAGGTAGCGGAGGCCCTGGCGGTAGCGGAAGTCGTGGCCGTCGAATCGGATGGCGCCGAGGCGCGTGGTGAACCAGGGTTCTCGGGTGGCGGCGGCGAAGGTGAAGTCGTTGTAGGGTAAGCCGTTGCGGCCGGTGAAGGTGCGCCAATGGCCGTCCGCGGTTTGGTTGGCGACGCAGGCGGGGGTGGCGATCCAGAGGGTGTTCTGGGCGTCAAAGGCGGCGGCGCGCGCGTCATTGAGCGACCAATCGTTCGCAAGAATGCGCTTCCAGATGCTGTTTTCGAGCTCAAAAACGCCGTTTTGGGTGGCGAGAACGATTCTTCCAGACGGGGAGAGGGCGATTTGACGGACGAGGCCGGGGGAGGGGTGTTCGCGGACCTGGGCGCCGGCGATTTCGATGATTTTGCCGGCGGCGGCGGCCCACACGCGGTTGTTGGCGGCGGCGAGGGCTTCGGGTTGGGAGAGAGGCGCGATCTGGCCCTGACCGAGGCGGTGGAGGGCGGTGTCGGTGGTGTAGAAGACCTGGTCGCCTGCGGAGGCGAGGTGGAGGACGGGTTCGGGGGCGGCGGCGGTCCAGCGGTTGTTATCGAGGCGGGCGAGTCCGGCGGGGGTGGCGGCGAAGACAGCGCCGGCGGTAGTGACGGCGATGGAGCGGATGTCGTTGGAGGGGAGGCCTTGGGCGGTGGTGAAGAACTCGCGCGATTCGGCGGGGAAGGGGGGGACGGTGATGGACTGGGCGGAGGCGAGCGCGGCGAAGAAGAGGCAAAAAGGCAGAGTGCGGTTCATGGTGGGTCTACCCAATATACGGGGGCGGGGGCAGCGCGTGCTAGGTTGAGAGGGTGAAGCCACTGCGTGCCGGACTGCCCGTGATAGTCATTGTGGGGCGGCCGAATGTCGGGAAATCGACGCTGTTTAATGCCCTGTTGGGGCAGAGGCGGTCCATTGTGGGCGATGAACCGGGGATTACGAGGGACCGGATTCATGGCGAGGCGATGCACCGGCGGCGGCCGTTTGAGCTGATCGACACGGGCGGCATTGTGCCGGACGACCAGCAGTTAATTCCGGCGCAGATCCTGAAGCAGGCGCGGTTTGCGCTGGAGGGGGCGGCGCGGATCATTTTTCTGATCGACGGGCGGACCGAGATCACGATGGCGGACCGCGAACTGGCGCAGATTTTGCGGCGGTTGAAGAAGCCGGTGATTCTGGCGGTGAACAAGATTGACGACCCGAAGCGGGAGTCGCTGATGCACGAGTTCCACGAACTGGGTTTCGACCCGGTTCTGGCGGTGTCGGCGGAGCACCGGTTGGGGTTGTGGGAGTTGCTGGACGCGGCGACGGAAGGATTCCCGGAAGAGCCAGTGGAAGAGAGCGGGGATGAACCGCCGGCGAAGGACGAGCGTCCGGCGGCGGTGCGGGTGGCGATCATCGGGCGGCCGAACGTGGGCAAGTCGACGCTGCTGAACGCGATGGTGGGGGCGGACCGGGCGATCGTGAGTCCGGTGGCGGGGACGACGCGGGATTCGGTGGATGAAACGGTGGAAGTAGACGGGCAGACGTTCACGTTCGTGGACACGGCGGGGATCCGGCGGCGGGGCAAGACGCACGAAATGGCGGAGAAATTGAGCGTGGTGATGGCGCGGCGGCATATCCGGATGTCGCATGTGGCGGTGCTGGTGGTGGACGCGACGGAGGGTCCGGTGGGTTCGGACGCGACGATCGGGGGGTATGCGCACGAGGACGGGCGGGCGCTGGTGATCGTGGTGAACAAGTGGGATCTGATCGACGACAAGAAGCGCAAGGAGTATGAACTGGCGGTGAAGGACCAGTTCAAATTCCTGGATTACGCGCCGATTGTGTTCCTGTCGGCGAAGGAAGGGTTTGGGGTGAAGACGCTGTACCGGCGGTTGGCGGTGGTTTGGGAGAATTACAACCGGCGGGTGGGGACGGGCGAATTGAACCGTCTGGCGGAGACGCTGAAACTGGACCGGGACCGGCGGATCTTCTTCGTGACACAGCCTTCGGTGCGGCCGCCGACGTTCGTGATGTTCCTGAACAACATGAAGCCGTTACATTTTTCGACGGAGCGGTCGATTGTGAACCGGATTCGCAAGGCATTCGATTTCAAGGGGACGCCGGTGGTGTTGAAGTACCGGGCGAAGCGGGCGTCGCCGGCGGAGCGGGGGCGGGTGTAGGGGGGGAAGTCAGGACGGCGAGAGGTCGGTCCGGGCAAAATCGTTGCCAACGAAAAGGAGGGGCTCTCCGGCCGCTTTGGCGACGGCGTAGACGAGGCAGTCGCCGAAGTTGAGCGAGGCGGGGTGGCGGCCTTTTCCGAACGTCAGGAAGCAACTGACCGCGAGTTGTGCATGTCGTTCGGTGAATGGGATGATCTGGATGTCCAAGGCCTCTAGTAGTTTGACCAGATGGGGTTGGGGATCACCGCCAGTAAGCCGGGAGAGGACGAAGGCTGTTTCGGCGAATGCAGGCGCGGGGAGGCCGGCGGGAGCGGCCGAAAGAACACGTGCGAGCAACTCCTCATGACCCGGTTCGCTCATCACGATGGCGACGAGGGCCGAGGAGTCGATGATCATCAGAACCCTTCCGGCCCGTAGCCCAGGATTTCCTCCCTCTGAGCCTTCGTCACGGGGCGACCGAAGGGAGCTTTCGGGAATTGCTTTCTGAATTCAGCGAGAACCTCTTCCGCACGGGTCCGAGCACCCTGGCGGGATCGTCCAAGGCGAAGTCTGTGGACACTTTCGAGCAACGCCTGACGGACGGCTTCCGTCTTGGACTGCCCGCTGAGCGCAGCGGCCTCGGCGGCGAGACTTTCAACTTCAGGATTCTTGAGATTGAGAGCCATGGTGTAACTCCTGTCCTATTACACCATTTCTGGGTGCTGAATGGCTACCCGCCCCACGGGGCGGGTTGGTTGGGGATGAACTCGATCCAGCCTTCGAGGGGGAGGGCGTCGGCGGGGAGGCCGCCGGACCAGAGGGAGACCTGGAGGCGGACGGGTTGGTCCGGATCGATCTGGAGGAGTTCGAGGTCAACGGAGAGTTCGAAGACGCGGCCGTAAGCGCAGTGGGCGGTTTCGGACTTGGCGGCGTGGTTGAGGAGGATGGCGCCGGTGCGGGTGAGTTGGGCGTGGAGTTCGACGTCGTTGCCGGAGCCTTCAACGGAGACGCGGATTTCGAGGCCGGCGTGGGCGCCGGGGCGTTCTTCGAGGAGGTCGAGGCGGAGGTAGAGTTGGGTGCCGTCGGAGCCGTAGAGGAGTTGGCGGGCGAGGAACTGCTGTCCGTGCATGGCGCCCTGGCGCTGGTCGGGGCAGTACAGACCGGCGCCGAGCCATTCGAAGTAGCTGGAGACTTCGCCTTCGATGCTGGGGACGATGAAGCCGGTGGGCGGTTCGTGGGTGGCGGGGGCGGCGACTTTGAGGATGGGACGGGAGAGTTCCATACCGAAGTAG
>DNFG01000021.1 GCA_003487005.1 Bryobacterales bacterium | reverse complement strand
CGGCGTCGGCCTTCTCGGCCATTCGCTCTCCAGCCGCTCCTACGCCGCCTTCGAACAGTCCTCGAAATTGCGCCAGACGGCCACGGCCAAAAACGTCATTTACCTCTATATGAGCGGCGGCTTCCACGTGCAGAACGTCACACTCCGAGCCCGGAATATGGGCATGCCCCGTCGCGCGCATCCGCGCCACCAAGTCCACGGTCAACCGGACAACCTCCTCCACCGGCATCGCCGAATCACTGTAAAACCGCCTCGTCGGCAGGTTGCCGTACAGAACAACATCCTCGGGCGCCAGCGCCGTGTCCGCCGCCAGATCGCGCGAACTGCCCAGACTCAACACCTCCGGATGCAGATCCGCCCCGAAGGCCGCCACCATCGCGTCCGTCAACTCCCCGCAATTGTGGAAGAACAGCAGCGCCCCCGCCGCCCGGATCCGGTCGCGCAACCGCCGGTTCGGCGCCAGCACGAACTCCTCAAACAATCCCCCGCCCGCCCGCATCTGTCGCGGTGACAAGTACGCCGTTGATGCCGAAGGCTCGCAAACGATGATGACCTCCGCCCCGGCCTCCAGTTGCGCTCCCACTGACCGCTCCACCGTCTCCATCGCCAGCGTCCTCGCGCGGAGCGCCACTTCAATCTCCGGATCCTCCCGCCCATCTCCCCCTCGCGCCAGCAGTGCCAGCGGGGTGATCGGGTCCGCCAGCAGCCTCGTCAATAGCGAGAAGGGCCCGATCGTGATTCCGCATGGAACCAGCGCTGTGTGTGCGCGAACCCAACGGATCGCCCCGATCGCCGCGGCGTGCGCCTCCGGAAACGGTCGCTCCGGCAGCGTGTCCGGAGGCGGTTCCGCAAAGTGAAACCTTTCCGCTTCCTCCGCTGGTAAACCCAACCTGCTCACGAGATCCGCCTTCTCCAGGCGCAAATCCATCAGCGGCAATCCAATCGGACAACCCCAGCGCTTCGCCGACTCCGCTATCACCCGGCCCAGAATAGTCGCGTCGCGCCGCGCCGTCTCAGGCTCCGCCTGTTCGTGCAGAGTCAGATCAGCCGCAATCGGAAACCGGAGGCTCCGTCGCGCCAGGTCCAGGAACAGCCCCTGGTCCACCCCGCTCACACTCCGCTGAACCGTCGCGCCAGCGCTACCGCTGCGTTCGCCGTCTCACCGTAGCCGTCCGCGCCAATCTCCTCCGCGAACTGCGGCGTCACCGGCGCTCCCCCCACCAGCACCTTTACCTGATCCCGGACCCCGGCCTCTTTCAGCGCCTCGATTGTCTTCTTCATCGACGGCATCGTCACCGTCAACAGCGCCGACAGGCACACGATCCGCGCCCCGCGCGTCTGAATCGCCTCGATGAACTTGTCCGGAGCCACATCCGCCCCCAGATCGATCACCTCAAACCCGCCCCCCTCCAGCATCGAGCCCACCAGGTTCTTCCCGATGTCATGCAGATCCCCCTTCACCGTCCCGATCACCACCCGCCCCGCCGGCTCCGCCCCGCTCGCCGCCAGCAGCGGTCTCAGCAACTCCAGCGACGCCTTCATCGCCCGCGCCGCCAGCAGCAACTCCGGCACGAAGTACTCCTCGGCTTCATACAGCCGCCCCACCTCGTCCATCGCCGGCACCATGTGCTTCTGGATCAGCACCACCGGGTCCACGCCCCCGTCCAGCGCCTCCCTCGTCACGGCCGCCGCCGTCTTTGCGTCGCCTTCGAGTATCGCCTGATTCAGTCGGTTCAGTTCGGCCATCTTGTTCAACTCCGTCCATTGAATTCGCGCACTGCATCCAGCATCGCCACCACATTGGCCACCGGCGTCCCCGCCTGTATGTTGTGGATCGAATTGAAAACGAAACCACCGTCCCGCCCAAACACCTCGCACCGGCTCAACACCTGCTCCCGCACCTCCGCCGGCGTCCCGAACGGCAGCGTGTGCTGCGTGTCCACACCCCCGCCCCAGAACACGATCCGCCCTCCATACTCCCGCTTCAAATGCTCCGCTTCCATCCCCGCCGCCGAACATTGCACCGGATTCAGAATGTCAAATCCCGCCTCGATGAACGACGGAATAAACCGGTCCACGCTCCCGCACGAATGCTTGAAACACTTCCAGTTCGTGTTCTCGTGGACCCACTCGCACACCCGCCGGTAGTATGGCAACCACAACTCATCAAACGTCGCCTTCGAGCAAAATGCCGACGTCTGCGTTCCGAAATCCGTCCCGCACACCATCAGCGCCCCCACCCGCGCACCCACTCGCTCATGAATCCGCTCCAGATTCGCGATCCCCACCTCGCACTCCCGCTCAAACACCGCGTGCACGTAATCCCGCCGCGACCGCAGCGAAATATACCACTCCGTCACGTCCCGGATGCCCCGCGGATCCTTCATGTGCGTCGCTGGCACCCGCGCGATATCCCCAAACGACGTCCCCCCGAAGTTCGCGATCACAAACCGCCCCGTCGCCTCCGCCCGCGCCGTCTCCCGCTCCAGATACTCCAGATCCCTCTCCGAAATCGCCTGAAACTCCTCGCAGTTGTCTTCCGGATCCAGATCCTCCGGATCAAAATGGTTCTGCCGGATAATCGCGTCGAAAAAGTGAAACCCCCTCGGCATCCGCCCCGACGGCGCCGCCTGCAAATCACCCTCCGGGTACAACAGAATGTCCCCGTTCGTGTCCACCGTCGTGTTGAACTGCCCCGGCACCAGCACGTCCAACCCGTTGAACGACCACTCCTTCCACCCCTCGTTCGCGAACCCGAACCCGTTCTTCGCCCGGAACGCCCCCTCCACGTCCACCCCCATCGCCCGCTTCAGATCCTCGTCCAGCCACCCCAGCATCTGCAGCGGCTCATGCACCTTCACCGGCGCCTTCGCCAGCCCGAAGTGCTCCCGCAATGCCGCCACCACCGAAACGTGCACACCCGTCACCGCCGTGGACCCGAAGTCCACTGGCACCGGTCCCGGCCGCTTCTCTATCGCGGCCACCACTCGCGCGCGGGATTCTTGCATAACCTGCGATAAGCGTATCGGAAACTCCGGGTTGAATCAACGCGCCGCCGCCGGAAACGTCCCCGCCGGTCGCGGCGCCACCGGCGTCTCCTTCAACCTCCGCCACGCCGCCTGAATGTCCTCCGGGAATCCCCCCATCAACTTCTCCACATACGCGCTCATCTGCTCCACCACACCCGGATTCTCGGCCGCCACATCCGCCGATTCATCCGGATCCAACTTCAGGTTGTATAACTCCGGCGACGACAGCCGCAAACTCCGCCGTCCCCCCTCCGGCGCCGCGCTATACATCTCCGCGTTCGACCGCGCAAAATGCAGTTTCCAGTTCCCCCATCGCGCCGCGTGCACATCCCGCCCGTGAAAATACACCACCGGCTCCCGCTCCAGCACCGCCCGCTCCCCCGTCAGCAATGGCAATATATCCACTCCATCCACCGCCTTCGCCGGCGCCGCCGCCCCCGCCAGCCGCGTCACCGTCGGCACCACGTCCATCGTCGAAACCAGCGAATGGCACACCCGCCCCCGAGGCACCCGCCCCGGCCACCTCACAATGAACGGCACCCGCACACCCCCTTCCCACGTCATCCCCTTCCGTCCCCGCAGTCCTCCCGAACTGCCCTGATACCACGGCCCGTTGTCTGACGAGAACAACACCAGCGTGTTCCGCTCCGCCCCCGCCTTCTTCAACGCCCCCAATACCTGCCCCACGCTCCAGTCCAGTTCCTCCACCACATCCCCGTAGATCCCGTGCCGGCTCTTCCCCCGGAACTCCGGCGATGCATACAGCGGAATATGTGGAAACGTGTGCGGCATATACAAAAAGAACGGGTCCCGCCCCGCCTCCCCGATGAACTTCACCGCCTCCTCCGTGTACCGCCGCGTCAACGTGGTCTGCTCCGCCGTTTCCTCGATCACCTCTGTATCCCGCATCAGCCACGCCGGCTTCATGTCGTTTGAATACGGGATCCCGAAATACCGGTCAAACCCCCGCGACGTCGGCAGCCACGGCTTGTGATGCCCCAGATGCCACTTCCCCACGCACGCCGTCCGGTACCCTCGCCCTTTCAGCAGTTCCGCCAGCGTCTGCTCGTCCAGGTTCATCCCCTTTTCATCCCGGGGAAAGAACACGTTCGGCACGCCGCACCGCGTCGGATACCGCCCGGTCAGCAGCCCCGCCCTCGATGGCGAACACACCGGATTCGCCGTAATCCCGTGCGTAAACCGCATTCCCTCCCGCGCCAGCCCGTCAATCGCCGGCGTCCGGATCTTCGACCCCTGACACCCCACATCGCCATAGCCCAGGTCGTCCGCGAAAATCACCACCACATTCGGCGGACGCCCCCCCTGCGCCGCCATCCCGGCGGCCGGTAACATCTGCAACAGCGCGCGTCGGCTCAGCATGATGCTGCCGATGCTATCACGCCCTCCCGCGAAGATTGCGGGAACACCGCCGCCCCCCCCTGCGTATCTACTCTTGAACAGCGAGGTCAGCGAAACAGCACCATGGCGACGAACGGCAGCAACGGACGCAGGAAATCAAGGAAGTGGCTTTGGATCGGAATCACCGTCGTCATCCTCGGCGGCGCCGGCGCCGCCGTCCGCGGCGCCCTCAAGCCCAACAATGCGATCGACCCCAACAAACTCGCCACTATCGAGCGCGGTGACATCGCCCGCAGCGTCGTCGCCACTGGCAAGATTGAACCCCGTTCCACCGTCGAGGTCAAATCCAAGGCCTCCGGCATCGTGAAGCAGATCCATGTGGACTATGGCGACATCGTCCGCACCGGCCAGGTCCTCGTCGAACTCGACAAGGAAGATCTCCAGGCCCGAGTCCGCGAACTCCGCGCCAATGTTCAGGCGGCCGAAGCCGCCGAAACCGCCGCCGTCGCTTCGCTTGAGCGCAATCGCGTCGATGCCCAGGGCCCTGATCTCCCCTTCCTCAAGCTCTCTCTCGACCGCGCCAACCAGCTTTATAAGGAAGGGCTGATGGCTAAGTCCGTCGTCGAGGATGCTGAGAAAATCTACCAGATGGCCCTCAATAAGCAGATGTCCGCCACCTCCAACCTCGCCGTGGCTCGCGCCGATATCACCCGCGCCAAGGCCCAGGTCGCCCAGGCCAAGGCCATGCTCGAACGCGCCGAGGAGGACCTCCGCAACGCCACCATCGTCAGCCCCATTGACGGTCTCGTCCTCTCTCGCAATGTCGAAGTCGGCAACGCCGTCTCCTCCATCCTCGTCGTCGGCTCACAGGCCCAGCCCATCTTCACTCTCGGCGACGTCAGTGACGTCTTCGTCCGCGGCAAAGTCGATCAGGCCGATGTTGGTAAGGTGTACATCGGCCAGACCGCCCGCATCGTCGTCGAAAGCTTCCGTGACCGAAAATTCGCCGGAAGAGTCTACAAAATCTCCCCTCTCGGCGTCGAAAAGGAAAACGTCACCACCTTCGAAGTCCAGGTCTCCATCGCCAATCCCGGCCGCGAACTCAAAGCCAACATGAGCGCCAACGCCGAAATTATCCTCGAGGAAAAACCTGGCGTCCTCCTCATCCCCGAAGCCGCCGTCATCTATGACAAGCAGCGCAAAGCCTCCGTCGAAGTCCCCGACCCCGCCCAGGAAAAAGGCCGCCGCAAGCTCGATATTCAGCTCGGCATCTCCAACGGCGTCAAAACCGAACTCGTCGCCGGACTCGGCGAAGGCCAGAAAGTCATCCTCCAATAAACTC
>DNFG01000074.1 GCA_003487005.1 Bryobacterales bacterium | reverse complement strand
CGCGCGCCCGGCCCCCGCCCCCGCTGCCCCCCCCGCCCCCCCCCCCCCCCCCCCCCCCCCCCCCCCCCCCCTCCGCCCCCCGGCCCCCGCCCCCCCCCCCCCCCCCCCCCCCCCCCCTCCCGCCGCCGCCCCCCCCGCGTACGCCACCCCCCCCACCCCCACCCCCGCCAGCAGCGCCACGTTCGCCGCCACCCACGGCGGCAGCGCCCACATCCGCGGCTTCAGCCACCACGCGGCCGCCGCCAGCGACACCGCCGTCAACACGCACGTCAGGAACCGCACATTGACCAGCGCCCGCGCCTCCCGCAGCGGTTCATGCAGGCCCGCGTCCACGCCCAGCAAGCGCAGCAGCGCAATCCCCGCCACCGCCAGCGCCGACGCCCGCAACAGGCGCAAGTCGATCCGCGTCGTCAGCCAGGCCAGTCCCGCCGCCTCCATCGCCCAGACCACCGTGATCCGGAACCCTTCAAACTGAACCGCCACCGCGATCGTCAGCAGCGTCAACGCTCCGCCCGCCAGCAGCGCCGTCACCGTTCGCCGGTCCTTCTCGCTGAACTCCACCCGTTGCCACACCCACACGCCTCCGGCAAGAAACACGGCCCCCAAAGCCGCCGTGTACAGCCCGCGCCAGTCCGGCGCATGCCTCGTCAGGATCGCCATCCCGGCAATCAGCGTCAGCGCCCCGTTCGACAACGGGATCACCAGATCCTCCCGGCGCACGGCCTGCCCCAGCGCCAGCCGCGCCGGCAGCCATACCTGTAACATCGCAAAACCGCCCAGCAATACGATCAGCGGTCCTGCGAATCCGCCCGGATCCATCACCGCGTAGCCCGCATAGAAGCCCAGCAGCGCCATCCCAGCCACACCCGGCGAACCAAACCGGTGCGCCGCCGCCAGCCCCAGACCCAACAGCGGCAGCGACGCTGCCGCAAAACCGTTCAACCCTGCCCGCCGCCACGCTTCGCCCAGCCAGAACGCCGCCACGAACTGCATCGCCGCCGGAATGAACCGTGCCGGACTCCAGATGAACACCGACCACTGCGACAACAGCGCAAACGTCGTCACCAGCGGCTTGCCCTCGCCTCTGTAACCATCCAACGCCATCGCCCCCAGAAACAGTGTCAGCGGAAACGCCATCCACTCCAGCCACCACCACCCCTGCCGCCGCGCCACGGCCAGCCATCCGCCGTTCACAGCAAAGATGAAGCTGAAGAAAAACCACGGCCGCACGTCACCCGTGGACAGCAACCCCGGCGTCAGATAGCCGCCCAGCAAACCCAATGCAGCCAGCGCCGGCGCTCCGTGGCGCAACGCCAGCGCCCCCGCCAGCACCGTGTCCGCCGCCAATGCGACGAACGACATCCACGCAGGCACCAGTTGATACAACGAATGGGCCGCCCAGAACGACAGATAAAGCACCGTCACGCCCGCGCCCGCCACCCCCTGGCTGTACACCCCGAAGCCCTTCCCGCGCAGCCGCTCGCTCCACGCCACCAGCGCCCCGCCCGCCAGAATCCCCATCAATACCCGCGCCGTCGGTCCGATCCAGGCATTGTCCACCGCATACTTGAAGAAGAACGCCGCTCCGATGATCAGCGTCAGCGCCCCTGCCCGGTTCGCCCAGGTCAGACCCACCGTCGTCTCGGCCGATGCGTGCACCAGCGCCGGCTCAGGCTCGGGTTCAGGCTCCGGCACGGCGGGGGACTCCGCTTCGCGCACATCCTCCTGCATGAAGACCGGCGCCGTCTCCGCCTCGGGCACAGGCGCGGGCCCGGACTCAGGCTCGGGTCCCGTCCAGACCGGCGCCGCCGCGGGCGCCGTCTCCGCCCCTTCCAGATGCGCCACCCGGCGCTCCAAATCGCCAACCCGCCTCAACAGCCGCAGGTTCGCTTCCGTCAGCGCGTCCATCCGCGCCGACAGGTCTTCCGGTCCGCTGGGTTCCATTGAACCTCCCGTCGCGTTGGAGTCACTCTTCCGAAGGAACGTTTCCCGCCGCCCGCTCTTTTTCTTCCTTCAAAAACAAATGCGCCAGATCGATGTCCGACGGACGCGTGATCTTGATGTTCCGGTCCGATCCCGGCACCACCGTCACCTCCACCGTCTCCAGTCTCTCCACCAGCGAACTTTCGTCCGTCCCCACGAACTCATCCGCACGCGCCTTCGCAAAAGCCTCCCGGAGCAGGTCCGCCCGGAACACCTGCGGCGTCTGCGCCAGTACCAGGCGGTCCCGGTTCAGTGTCCCTCTCACCTTGTGCAGATGGACCTGCTTCACCGTGTCCACCGGGACAATCCCCACAATCGCCGCCCCGGACTCCCGCGCCGCTTCGATCGCCAGCGTGATCGTCTCCACCCGGATGAATGGCCGCACCGCGTCATGCACCGCCACCAGTTCCACCTCCGGACCCAGCGACGCCAGCGCATTCTCCACCGAATGCTGCCTTGTGTCCCCCCCCTCCACCAATCGCACCGGCTTCGCGAACGTCAGCCCCGACAGCAACTCCGCCACCCGCTCCCGGTCCTCCGCCCGCACCGCCAGCACCACCTCCCCCACTTCCGGGCACGCCGCGAACTTCCGGATCGTGTGCAGCACGACCGGCTCGCCATCCAGTTCCATGAACTGCTTCCGGCTCGCGCCGCCCGGCTTCATCCGGGTTCCCAATCCTGCCGCGGGCAGTATGACTGATACCTTCATCTCGCTCCGGTTGTCCTTCATCCTGAATCTACGAATGCGACTGTGCGCCCGATGCCGCGGGCTTCTCCCGCCCATGATGCTCCCGGTCCGCCGGCGCCTTGTCGTACACCTGATGCACCCGATCGTCAAAACGGCCGAAAATCATCTTCCCCGCCGTCGTCTGCAGAACGCTCGTCACCGCGATGTCGATCGTCTTCGAGATCAGCCGCTTCGCGTTGTCCACCACCACCATCGTACCGTCATCCAGATACGCCACCCCCTGGTTGTACTCCTTCCCTTCCTTCAAGATAAACACCCGCATCAACTCGCCCGGCAGCACGATCGGCTTCAATGCATTCGCCAGTTCATTGATGTTCAGGACATGCACCCCGTGCAACTGCGCCACCTTGTTCAAATTGAAATCGTTCGTCACGATCTTGCAGTCATAGACCTTGGCCAGTTCGATCAGCTTCAGATCCACTTCCCGCACGTTGGGAAAATCGTCCTCCAGAATCTGTACATTCAGCGCCACCATCTTCTGGATCCGCTGCAAGACGTCCAGCCCCCGCCGGCCCCGGTTCCGCTTCATCGAATCCGCCGAATCCGCCACCAACTGCAACTCCCGCAACACGAACTGCGGTACCACCAGAACTCCGTCCAGAAAGCCCGTCTCTGCGATGTCCGCTATTCGGCCATCAATAATGACACTCGTGTCCAGAATCTTGAAACTCTGCTTCCCGCCCTTCTCACCCCCGAACAGCCCCCCCAGCGCCGCCAGGTTCAGCATGTCCCCCTTCGTCGCCCCCACCACCAGCCCGACGTAGCCCATCAACATCAGGATGAACAACTGAATGAACCGGACCGTCCCGCTCGAGTCCGGCACCGTCCACGACAGAATCACCGAAATCATCAGT
>DNFG01000208.1 GCA_003487005.1 Bryobacterales bacterium | reverse complement strand
CGACGATGAGGAGGTCGGAAGGGGCGGTAAAGTTCCTGGATCTGGGCGTCGCTCAAGGGGTGTTGTCCCGGGCGCAGGAGGGCGAGAAGCGGGTATTTGAGGCGGTTGAGCCGCAGGACGCCCTGTTTGCGCATGAGAGCGACGATGAGGAGGTCGGAAGGGGGTGCGGCGAGGGCTTCGGGTGCGGCGGATTCGAGCGAACGGAGGCTCCAGGCGGGGAGGCATTTCAGGTCAGGTTCGGGCAGGAACTCGAAGCCGAGGGCCGCGATGCGCGGTTGGGGCGAGAGAGGATACTGCAAAGCGTGGTGCTGCGCGGGAGCGGGCAGGCCGTCGCCGAGGGTGAACCACCTGAGCGAGAGCAGGGACGAGAGGATCGTGCTCAACGGAACTCCTTCCACTAGAGAAGTGCCGGGAGCGGGGAAAAGTTCTCAGGGGAAGGTCAAAAAAGGATGCAAACGGCGCAGATTGCCGCCGAAGATGGCGTCTTTGACGTCCTGGGAGGCGCCGAGGCGATCGAGAACATCGGTCTGGCGGTCGTAGACGTCGCGGACCCAGCCCCGGGGGAAGAACGAGGAGTCGGTGCCGAACAGGACGCGATCGGGGCCGGCGACCTCGATGGCCTGTTCAAAGATCTGTTCGAGGGAGGGGGGCGGCGTGAGGCAGCGGGTCCAACCGTTGGTGCTGGAGGTATCGAGGTAGACATTGGGGCAGAGGGCGGCGAGCATGAGGGTCTCGCGGAAGTAGCCGGCGCCGAAGTGGGGGATGACGAAGGGGAGGCTGGGGAAGCGGCGGGCGACGGGGTGGAGGTCGACGGGGTTGGAGAAGCGGAGGTCGAAGAAGGAGGGGAGGCCGAGTCGTTTGCGGAAGCCGACGGAGAGCATGCCGCAATGGACGAAGACGACGGCGCCGGGTTGGCCGGCGGCGATTTCGATGACGGCGCGGGCTTCGGGGCCGGCGATGGAGAAGCCGTGCATGGCGGGGAAGAGGCAGACGCCGCGGAGGCCGGCCTCGAGGGCAAGGGTGGTGCGCTGGACGGCATCGGAGGCGAGGGGGTTGAGGAAGAAATAGCCGGCGAAGCGGGAAGGGAAGGCCTGGATGGCGGCGGCGACGGAGGATTCATCGCCGGGCAGGGAAGCGATGAGGGCGGCGCCGGCGACGGAATGACGGTCGAGTTCGGCGGCCCAGAGGGCGGCGAATTCGGAGGGGTCCTCCGGGGGGAGGGGCCAGCCGAGTTCGGCGCAAACGGATTCGGGGGTGGCGCCGGGGCCTTTCTGCTGGGCAAGCAGGGAGAAGAAGTGATGGGAGAAAAAGTGGAGGTGGGCGTCGAGGATGGGAGTGGTCATGGGGGGCGGGTCAACTGCCGGCCGAGAAAGTATCGGGGCGGGCGGGAGAGGCGAGGGACTCGGGAGCGCGGGAGAGTCCGCAGGCGAGGGCGAGTTGAGTGAGGCCGGCGACGTTATTGACGCCGAGTTTCTTCATGAGGGTTTTGCGGTAGGAGCGGACGGTCTGGACGCCGAGGTTGAGCAGGACGGCGACTTCCTTACTGGTCTTGCCTTCGGCGATGAGGCGCATGACCTGCTGTTCCCTGGGGGTGAGAGCGTCGATGAGGGAGCCGGAGGGGGCGCCGGCGGAATCGAGATGGCCGCGCTGGATCCGGGTGAGGAGGCGGTCGGAGACCTGGGGGCTGAGGTAGGAGCCACCGCGGGCGACGGTGCGGAGGGCGTCAAGGAGGTCGGAATCGCTGGCCTTTTTGAGGAGGAAGGCGCGGGCTCCGGAGCGGATGGCCTGGATGACGCTGGCTTCGTCGTCGTACATGGAGAGGATAACAATGCGGGCGGAGGGGGTGTGGCGGAGGATTTCGGTGGTGGCTTCGATGCCGTTGAGGCCGGGGAGGTTGATGTCCATCAGGATGAGGTGGGGCTGGAGGGAGGCGGCGAGGTCGACGGCATCGAGGCCGGAGCCGGCCTCGCCGACGACGCGAAAGTCGCCGCTCTGCCGGAGGATGGCCTTGAGGCCATCGCGCATAATTTTATGGTCATCGACGAGCAGGATGTCATGCATGGGGGGACCTCGGGGCTGGTGCGAGAGTGAGTTCGAGGGCGGCGGCGTGGCCGGGGCAATCGAGGGAGAGGGCGGCGGCGGCGGCGAGGTGGCGCCAGCCGGGGAGCCAGGAGGGCCAGGGGACGAGCGAGGCGGAGGAGGCGATGTGGAGAGCGGGACCGGCGGAGCGGACGGTTGGTGGAGCCGGGGGAGAGGCGAGACGGGCGGCGAAGGCGCAGTCGCGGACGATGCGGAAGGCGAGTTCGGCCTGGGCGGGCGTCCAGGAGGGGGGCGTGGGGCGCTGGTCCCAAACGATGAGGTTGGCGCCGGCGAGAGCAGCGAGAGCTCCATCGAGGCCGCCGCGCCGGAAGAGGCCGGGATCGTTCTCGATCAGGAGGGAGCGGAGGGCGTCCAGGGCGGATTCGAGGGCGGCGCGGAGGCTGGCGGCGGATTCCTGGAGGGCGGCGTCGTTGGGGGCGGTGGCGGCGAGGATATCGAGATGGAGTCCGGCGGCGCAGAGGCTGGGGGCGGCCTCATCGTGGAGGAGGTGATGGACGCGCTGGCGCAGGGCGGCGAGCGCGAAATCGATAGATTCGACTGGCCCCCACGTCACACCCTGGGTTGAAGTACCCATCCCGTTCAGTACTGCCATTATCATGACGTACCCGCAGGCATGGGTGCAAGGTCCCCGGATGGGGGTAGCTACTTGCGGGAGAGGACTTTACGGGTGGCGGCGGCGACCTGGGGAGCGCGGAGGCCGTAGTGGTCGAGGAGGCCGTCGGGGGTGCCGGATTCGGCGTAGCGGTTTTCGACGCCGACGAACTCGACGGGTGCGGGGGTCGTGCGGGCGAGGGCCTGGGCGACGCGGGCGCCGAGGCCGGAGTCGACGAGGTGTTCCTCGGCGACGACGAGGGCGCCGGTTTCGCGCGCGGCTTTGGCGATGGCTTCCTCGTCCAGGGGTTTGATGGTGTGGAAGTCAAGGACGCGGGCGGAGACGCCTTCGGCGGCGAGGAGGTCGGCGGCGAGGAGGCATTCGGCGACGAGGAGGCCGGTGCCGCAGAGGGTGACATCGGAGCCGGGGCGGAGTTCATTGGCGCGGCCGAATTCAAAGGCGGCGCCGGGTTCATAGATGGCGGGGGCCTTGGGGCGGCCGGCGCGGATGAAGACGGGCCCCTGGTGGGCGGCGGCCCAGGCGACGGCGGCCTTCATGGCGACTTCATCGGCGGGGCTGAGGACCCAGAAGCCAGGCAGAGCGCCGGCGAGGGCGAAGTCCTCGATGGACATCTGGGAGGGGCCGTCTTCGCCGATGGAGATGCCGGAGTGGGTGCCGATAACCTTGACGTTGACGCCGGGGTAGGCGACGGTGGTGCGCAACTGTTCGAAGCCCTTGGTGAGGACGAAGGCGGAAAAGCTGGCGACGAAGGGGATTTTACCGGCCATGGCGAGACCGGCGCCGAGGGCGACCATGTTGGCCTCGGCGATGCCGCAGGAGAAGAAGCGGTCGGGGAACTCCTGGGCGAAGTAGTGGACCATGGTGGACTTGGAGAGGTCGGCGTCGCAGACGACGATATCGGGGTTGGCCTTGGCGGCCTCGACCAGGGCGCGGCCGAAGGCTTCGCGGGTGGCGGCGCCGTATTTGAGTTCGTAGGGGGCGGTGGTGGCCATGGTCTTACGCAAGCTCCTTGAGGGCGAGTTCGACTTGTTCGGGGGTGGGGGGGACGCCGTGGAATTTGGGGTTATTTTCCATGAAGCTGACGCCTTTGCCCTTGACGGTGTGGGCGAGCAGGACGGTGGGTTTACCCTTGGTGGCGGCGGCTTCGGCGAAGGCGGCCTGGACGGCGGGGATGTCGTGGCCGTCGAGTTCGATGACGTGCCAGCCGAAGGCGCGCCACTTGTCGGCGAGGGGTTCGAGTTCGAGGATGTCCTTGATGAAGCCGTCGAGCTGAATCTTGTTGTAGTCGACGATGGCGACGACATTATCGACCTTGTGGAAGGCGCCAAACATGGCGGCTTCCCAGATCTGGCCTTCCTGGATTTCGCCGTCGCCGAGCATGACGTAGGTGCGCCAGGATTCGCCGTTGAGGCGGGCGGCGGCGCCCATGCCGAGGGCGAGGGAGAGGCCCTGGCCGAGGGACCCGGTGGAGGCTTCGAGGGCGGGGATGAAACGGATGTCGGGGTGGCCCTGGTAGATGGAACCGAGCTGGCGGAGGGTCTTGAGGGACTCGACCGGGGTGTAGCCGCATTCGGCCATGGCGGCGTAGAGGACGGGGGCGGCGTGGCCCTTGCTGAGGATGAAGCGGTCGCGGTCCGCCATTTTGGGGTTGGCGGGGTCGTGCTTCATGACGTCCCAATAGAGGACGGTGACGAGTTCGACGGCCGAGAGGGACCCGCCGGGATGGCCGCTTTTGGCGGCCCCGGTCATTTCGACGATGTGGCGGCGGATTTGCCTGGCAATGAGCGCCAGCGCTTCGGGAGAGGAGGTCTTTTGCATGGCGGAACCACCAATTTAGCACAGTGGGACGGAATGCGGACCTGTTTGTCCGGTGGGGCCGGGGGATCAGGCGCGCCGGAGAACGCGGGCGCGGATGTAGTCGCCGCCTGCGGGGCCGGTGGTGGCGGCGTCGAAGAGGTCGACGCGTTTGGCGGGGGCCTTGGCGAGGGCGTTCTGGAGGGCGGCGGCGTCGACGAGTTTATCGGAGCCGGTATTGATGGCGGTATCGGTGGCGACGCGGACGAGGGCGGGGACGCACATGTGGTCGAGGACGGGACCGAAAAGGAGACCGCCGGCGACATCGGTGCCGAAGCGGGCGGCGGCGGAACGGAGGGCCTGTTCACCGGTCTTGCCGGAGACGTGGCCCTTGAGGGCCTCGCCGGTGGCGTTGATGGAGGCGCCGACGAGAACGATGGCGCCCTTTTCCTTCGCGTTCTGAGCGACGGCCTGGCGGAAGCCGCCGGCGGAAGCCTGTCCGATGCGCGAGGAGAGGGAGGCGGTATTGGCGGTGAGGGGATTGTTGGCGGCGCCGACGCCGATGAGGCCGACGGTGAAGGTGAAGGTGCCGTCGATGAGGGCGGCGCCGACGTTGCCGGTGTCCTGATAGGTGGCGGTGCCTTTCAGGGCGGAACCGCCGCCGAGGACGGCGAGGGCCGTGCCGCCGCTGAGGAAAGTGGCGCCGACGACGAGGGTGGTGGCGGAGAGGTCGCGGACGACGGTGGCGGATTTGAGGGCGATTTCGCCTCGGCCGACGCTTTTATCGATATTGCCAATGGTCTCTTTCGAGGCCTTTTGCTGCATCTGGGCGAGGGCGTCGGAGTGCTGTTTGGTGATCTGGCGGATGTCGGAAAGCTGTTTGAAGCATTCGTCGCCGTTATGGAGCATCCGGTTGGCGAGGTCGTTATAAAGGTCGGGGGCTTCGGCGTCCTTGGCGGCGCGGAGGCCGTCGAAGTTGATTTCGACGGTGACGAGATCGGGGCCGATCCATTTCGTTTCGCGGACGATTTTCGCCCGTTTGAGAAGCATTGATTCGTGGAGATATTCGCGGATGAGCATGTACAGCCCCATCTGATGAACCATCCAGTTTTGTTTCTGATCGTCGGTGAAGTAGACCCAGCTCATACTTGCCGAATCGTAACAGATTCGGGTGGGGGGTCAGGAGAGGAGGCGGGTGGCGGGTTTGGCGAAGTAGGTGAGGACGAAATCGGCGCCGGCGCGGCGGATGGAGGTGAGGGACTCGAGGATGGCGCGGTCGAGGTCGATCCAGTTGTTGTGGGCGGCGGCCATGATCATGGAGAATTCGCCGGAGACCTGGTAGGCGGCGAGGGGGACGTCGTAGCGGTCGCTGGCCATGCGGAGGATGTCGAGATAGGGGCCGGCGGGTTTGACCATGAGCATGTCGGCGCCTTCGTCGAGGTCGAGGTCCATCTCGCGGAGGGCTTCGCGGGCGTTGGCGGGGTCCATCTGGTAACCGCGGCGGTCGCCGAACTGGGGGGCGCTTTCGGCGGCTTCGCGGAAGGGGCCATAGAAGGCGCTGGCATATTTGGCGGCGTAGCTGAGGATGGGGGTGTTGGAGAAACCGGCGGAGTCGAGGGCGGAGCGGATGGCGGCGACGCGGCCGTCCATCATGTCGGAAGGGGCGACGATGTCGGCGCCGGCCTGGGCGTGGGTGACGGCGGCGGAAGCGAGCCATTCGAGGGTGGTGTCGTTGTCCACTTCGCCGTTGACGATCTTGCCGCAATGGCCGTGGCTGGTGTATTCGCAGTTGCAGACATCGGTGATGACGAGCAGGCCGGGGACGGCGGCCTTGATG
>DNFG01000506.1 GCA_003487005.1 Bryobacterales bacterium | reverse complement strand
GTCGATCGTGGCGGGGATCGAGGAGGGGCGGTTCGCCTACGGGAATGTCCGGAAGGTGACACTGCTGCTAATTTCGACGGGTGGGGCTGAGCTGTTGTTGCTGGTGGCGTCGATCCTGATGGGGCTGCCGGCGCCGATGATCGCGGTGCAGATTCTGTGGCTGAATCTGGTGACGAACGGGATTCAGGACGTGGCGCTGGCGTTCGAGGCGGGCGAAAAGAGGCTGATGCACTTGCCGCCGCGGCGGCCCAGCGAAGGGATCTTCGACCGGAAGATGATCGAGCAGGTGGTGGTGGGCGGGGTCACGATGGGCCTGGTGTGTCTTGGCGCGTGGGTGTATTACATGCAGACCGGGTTGCCGGAGGATGAGGCGAGGACGAACATCTTCACACTGCTGGTGTTGATGCAGTTTTACCACGTGTTCAATTGCCGGTCGGAGTACAGTTCGGCGTTCGGGGTGCCACTCCGGAACAACTGGATTCTGATGGCGGGCACGGCGACGGCGTTCGGGGTGCATTTGCTGGCGATGTACACGCCGTGGATGCAAGCGTTGCTGCGGACGAATCCCATCTCGCTGGAGAAGTGGTTGACGCTGGGGGCGCTGGCCGGCTCGGTGATGGTGGCGATGGAAATGTACAAGTGGATCCGCCGGAGCGAGAAGCCGGGGGCATCCTAGAGAGCGAAGTACAGTCGAGTGCGCTGACCGCCCGCGCCTGTCCGGAGAGGATCCGGCCTGGCGCGGGCGGGATGTTGTCCGCGTTACTGGCAGGGGCGGGAGGTAGCGCTACACTGAGAACTTATGGTTGATCAATATGTGCCGGCCGATGCCTCCCGGCCGATATCGCGGCTGACGCGACCGGTGAAGTATTTCTTTCACATGAAGGTGGCGGGCGGGATCCTGTTGTTCCTGAACTCAGTGCTGGCAATGGTGTGGGCAAATTCGGCCTGGCACGAGAGTTATCACGATTTGTGGCACGCGCCGGTGGCGATCCGATTGGGGGAATTCACGCTGAGTTACCCATTGGAGCATTGGATCAACGATGGGTTGATGGTGATCTTCTTCTTCGTGATTGGGCTGGAGATCAAACGAGAAATATTGGTGGGCGAGTTGAGGTCGGTGAAGAAGGCTTTGCTACCGATCATTGCGGCGCTGGGCGGGGTGGTGGTGCCGGCCGGTCTGTATCTGGCGATCAACCGGGGAGGGGCGGGTGAATCCGGCTGGGGGATTCCGATGGCGACGGACATTGCGTTCGCCTTGGGGATGCTGGCGATCCTGGGACGGAGGGCGCCGGTTTCGCTGACCATTTTCCTGACGGCGCTGGCAATTGCGGACGATCTGGCGGCCGTGCTGGTGATTGCGATTTTCTACACGGCGAAGTTGTCGGTGTCTTCGTTGTTGGCGGGTTTTGGTTTGCTGGGTGTGATGATGATCGCGAACCGGCTGTGGGTGAGGAGTCCACTGGTGTACGCGCTTCTGGGCGTGGCGGTGTGGCTGGCCTTTTTGAAGTCGGGGGTGCACGCGACAATTGCCGGGGTGCTGGCGGCGTTCTGTATTCCGGCGCGGATGCTGGTGGAGCCGGACACGTTCCTGAGCGCGGGCCGGCAGTTGCTGGACAAGTTCGACCGGTTGACGAAAGCGATGCCATCGTTGCCGGAGTCGGCGTCGAAGTGGCGGGGACGGACCGGCATTTTCCAGAATCAGCATCAGATCGAGACGATCGAGTCGCTGGAGAAGGTTTGTGAGTACTCGCAGACGCCGCTGCAGCGGATGGAGCGGGGACTGCATTTGTGGGTGACGATTCTGATTCTGCCGTTGTTCGCGCTGGCCAATGCAGGGGTCGAGGTGATCGGCGATCCCCGGGAGATGCTGCTGACGCCCGTGACGATGGGAGTTGTATTCGGGCTGGTCTTTGGCAAGCCGGTGGGGATCTTTCTGTTCTCGTGGATCGCGGTGAAGCTGGGGTGGTGCGTCTTACCGGCGGGGGCGCGGTGGAAGCACATTCTGGCGATTGGTTGCCTGGCGGGCATTGGCTTCACGATGTCGCTGTTTATCACTGGTCTGGCATTCACGGACCGGACGCTGACCAACGAGGCGAAGCTGGGGATTCTGGTGGCGTCCATGATTGCGGTAATCCTTGGCGGGATAGCACTGCAACTGGCCGGACGGAAGGAGAAGGCGGTGTGCGCGCCGGACCTTGATGACGAGGCCGAGGCCTGATTACCAGAAGAAGCGGAGGCGGAGGCTGGCGGCTCGGGGGCTGACGACGCGCGTGCCGACGAAGATGCTCTGGAAGTTGTAGAGGGCGGTGCGATTGGTGATGTTTGTGATCTGGACGGCGACTTCCCAGCGTTTTTTGGTGTCGTTCATACGGACATAGCCGGCGGCCCAATCGACGAGGGTGCGGGGGTTGACGCGGGGGGGGGCGGAGAGCAGGTTGACGTAGGGGAGCATGTCGTTGAAGTCGGGATCGACGCTGACGTCCTCGACGGTGGAGGGGTTGGTGACGAGGCCGGAGTCGTAGCGGAGTGAGACGGAGGTCCAGAGGGAGCGGGTGAAGTTATAGACGTTGTTGGAGTGGAGGCCGAGGCGCTGGTCGTGGTCGATGATGAAGGGACCGGCGGTGAGGGCTTCGACGGCGGCGGAGCCGAGGAAGAGGCCGCCGGTGAAGGGGGGATTGACGACGACGCGGGCGTGGGTGGCGCTGAGGGTGGAGCTGAAGCGGCGGCCGGGGAAGAGATTGACGCGGCCTTCAGCGCCATTGACGCGGGAAGAGGCGAGGGAGGTGGGGAAGATGATGCCGGTATCGAGGAAGTTGTCGTTGTCCTGGAGGTCGGTTGAATTCTTGTGGTAGTAGGAACCGGAGAGGGAGAGCCAATCGGCGAGGGCCTGCTGGAGGCCGAGTTCGTAGACGTTCTGTCGTTCGGGGCGGATGGTGAAGGAAGCGCCGCCGAGGGCATCGCGGACGCCAGGAGGAACGAGGGCTTCGGCGGCGCGGGAGTTGGCGAGGAGGAGATTTTCGTTCGGGGGAGTCTGGTAAGTGCGGTTGTAGGAGGCGCGGAAGACGGTGCCAGTTTCCTTGAGGTGGTAGGCGATGCCGACGCGGGGCTGCCACTGGGCGCCGCGGGCAAGGAAGCGGTAGGAGTCGTAGCGGAGACCGAGGGTGACGACGAAGCGTCCGGCGCGGATGGTGTCCTGGAGGAAAGCGGAGGTGAGGGAGCCGGCGTCGCGGGCGGAGAAGCGGAACCAGTCGCCGCCGCGGGTCAGGTCGTAGGAGAGGATGGACGGGTTGAATTCGGGGCTGGCGGGGTCATTGAAATCGGGGCTGGTGATGGCGAAATTGAAGTTCTCGCGCAGGGGGAAGCGCTGGTAGTCGATGCCGCCGCGCCAGGTGTGGCGTCCGGCGATGCGGTTGTAGCGGGTATTCAGGTTGAAGGTGCCGAGGCGGCGGGCCTGATGAGCGGAGACGGGGGTGTCGCCGGTGCTGGGGAAGAGGCGGGCGAAGGCGTTCCGGAAGGAGGAGTTGAATTCGAGGGTGGAACGGGCGTCGAGGGTGCGGAGCCAGGCGGCGGAGAAGGAGATGTCTTCGAGAGCCTGACGCTGGTTCTGGAGGTTGGCGTGTTGGGAGCGGAGGTTGGCGAGTTGGAAGGAGGAGCGCCCACTCATGAGGCCGAAGCGAAGGATGTCGCGCGGGGAGGCCTGGTAGTCGAGGCGTGTGTATGCACGCTGGAGGTTGCCGCCGTTGTGGAGGTTATCAAGGGAGACGGAGTCGAGGAAGCGGTTCGACTTCATGGCGTTGAAGGAGGCGAAGTAGCCGATCTTCTCAGTGCCGCCGGTGAACTGGGTTTGGGAGGAGAGGGTGTCGAACTGGGCAAAGGAGACCTGGTGGGAGCCCTGGAAGAGGCGGCTGGAATTGAGGCCGGTGCGGGTGGTGACGACGGCGACACCGGAGACCTTGTTCCCGAATTCGGCGGGGACGTTCCCGGTATAGAGGTCGAGAGATTCGACGATGGAGGGGTCCACGGCGTTGGCGAAGGCGCCGGTCAACTGGTCCGAGATGGGCATGCCGTCGACGACGAAGGTCATCTGGTTATGGGCGCCGCGGGGGTGGATGGCGCCATTGGCGTTGGCGGCAAAGCCGGGCATGGAGAGGAGGACGCCTTCGAGGCCGCGGGCGCCCGGGGGATTGGGGCTTTTCTCGAAAGAGGAGGCGTTGATTTCGGTTCGGGTGCCGGTGGCGTCGGGGTCGATGAGGGTCTGGAGGGAAGCGGTGACGTCGATCTGGGTGATTTCGTCGGCAAGGCGGAGGGAGACTTTGATGTCGACGGGGACGTTGGAGCGGAGGTTCACGGCGCGGCGGTCGACCGCGAAACCTTCCTGGAAGACGATGACTTCGTAGTTCTGGAAGGGGAGGTTGGAGAAGTGGGCGTGCCCGTCGGCGTCGGTTGAAAATTCACGATGGAGGCCGGTGATCGCGTTCTCGATGGTGACACGAACGCCGGGGACGGCCTGTCCCTGGGGATCGAGCACGTGGACGGTGAGAGTGGCGGTACCTTGCGCCCAGACAGCGGCGGCGCACACGAGGGTGACGAGGCAGGCACGAAGGGCGCACAAGGACAGCATGGGCAGTAACTCCAAGGGAAGGGTAGTCTCTTTATTGTAGAGCGGGTGGAGCGGAGCCGGTCAATCTGGTGTGGCATTTCGTTACACTCTTGGGAGCATGGCAGCGGCAGAACTACCCCGGAAGCAGATGGTGTTGCGATTGGGGCTATTGGTGGCGATCTACCTCGTGGTGACTTTGATGGCGCCGAGGCCAGAGGGGGTGAGCGAGGCGGGGTGGCGGTTGGCGGGCCTGTTTCTGGCAACGGTCGCGGGGCTCATCATCCAGCCACTGCCGGGCGGGGCGCTGGTTTTGCTGGCGGTGACGCTGGCGCCGCTGTTGACGGACCTCAAGCTGCAAGACGCGCTGGCGGGGTACGCGGACTCGACGGTCTGGCTGGTGATGGCCGCGTTTTTCATTTCGAGGTCGTTGCTGAACACGGGACTGGCGCGGCGGATTGCGTTGTTGTTCGTGCGGGCGTTCGGGAAGAGTTCGCTGGGGGTTTGCTATGCCTTGTCGCTGTCGGACATGGTGCTGGCGAGTATTATCCCTTCGAATGGGGCGAGGTCGGGTGGAGTGATCTTGCCGATTGTGCGGTCGATCTCGGAGCTGTACGGGTCGTTACCGGGGGAGACGGCGCGGCGGTTGGGTGTGTTTTTGATGGTGGCGGTCTACCAGTGCGTGGTGGTGAGTTCGGCGATGTTCTACACGGGGCAGGCGTCGAATCCGCTGGCGGCGAAGATGGCTGGGGATTTCGGATTCGAGGTGACGTGGGCGGGGTGGTTCGTTGCGGGGCTGGTGCCGGGGCTGTTGTCGATCGCGATCGTGCCGCTGGTGGTATACCGGATGACGAGGCCGGAGATCACGCGGACGCCGGAGGCGGCGGCGTTTGCTTCGAGTGAACTGGAGAAGATGGGGGGACTGAAGGGCGAAGAGAAGATCCTGACGCTGGTATTCGTGGCCGTGTGCGGCTTGTGGATCACGTCCGGGTGGCACGGGTTGGACATTACAATCACTGCGCTGTGCGGCAGCATGGCGCTGCTGCTGACTGGCGTTCTGAAGTGGGAGGACGTGCTGCAGGAGCGGGCGGCGTGGGACATTTTTCTCTGGTATGGCGGGCTGTTGCGGCTGGGTAAGGCGCTGAACGACGAGGGGGTGACCCGGGCGTTCGCCCAGGCGGTGGGGGATACATTCGTGGACTTGAGTTGGATGGCGCTGCTGCTGGTGGCGTTATTGATTTATTTCTACGCGCACTATGCGTTTGCCAGCATCACGGCGCACGTCTTGTCGATGTATCCGGCATTTCTGGCGCTGCTGGCGGCCAAGGGAGCGCCCCTGGGTCTGGTGGTGTTCAGTTTCGCGGCATTTGCGAATCTGTCGGCGGGGTTGACGAACTACGGCACGACGCCGGCGCCCATGTTCTTCGGTCATGGCTACGTCTCGTTGAAGGAGTGGTGGAAAGTGGGGGCGGTGGCGTCCGTAGTGAACATCGCGATCTGGCTGACAGCGGGGTTCGCGTGGTGGAAGCTGCTGGGGCTCTGGTAGGCCGGCGCGAATCAGGCCGCGGTCCAGCCGCCGTCGATGGTCATGATCGAACCCGTGACGAAGCCGGCCTGGCCGGAGGCGAGGTAGAGCGCGAGTGCGGCGATCTCCTCGGGGCGACCCAGCCGGCCCACCGGCTGGCGGGCATCCAACTGCCGCCGGACTTCTTCCTTCTCGTGCTTGTGGTACTTCTCCAGGTACGCCTCGACGAAGGGCGTGTCCACGGTGCCGGGGCAGATGCAGTTGACGCGAATTTCGCCGGCGTACTCGATGGCGAGTTGGCGGGTCATGGCCACGACGGCGCCCTTGGTGGCGCAGTAGGCGAATCGGCGCTTCACGGCGACCAACCCGGCCACGGAGCCGATGTTCACGATATTGCCCCCCGCGGCGCGCAGCAGGGGAACCGCCGCACGCGTGGCGAGATACACGCCGCGCACATTCACCGCCATCAGGCGGTCGAAGTCCTCCGCGGCGGTCTCCTCGATGCTGCCGACGAGCCCGATGCCGGCATTATTCACCAGCACGTCGAGGCGGTCGAGCAGCGCGAAGGCGGCCTGCACGCTGGCCTCGCTCGTCAGATCGACGTGCAGCGCGCGGGCGCCGGGCAGCGAGGCGGCCACGGCCGACGCGCGGTGGTCATCGAGGTCGGCGATCACCACTTCAGCGCCGGCGCCGGCGAACAGCCGCGCCGTGGCCTCGCCAATTCCGCTGGCGCCGCCGGTGATCAGGGCACGCTTTCCGCTCAGTTCGAAGAGTTCCGGCATGATTTGATTCTAGTGTTTGTGGCGCGTGGTGCGGACAAGCGCCTTCCGTTCCTGAGAGAATGTCGGCAGGGAGCAACAGGTAATGAAAATTTCCATGGGTTCCTGGGCCTTTTCGTTTGGCCCGTACGCTGAGAATCCTCTGCCGCTGCCTACGATCGCGGAACACCTCGCGCACGCGGGCTACGACGGCATCGAACTCGGCGGCTTTCCCCCGCACGTCACGCTGGAATCACACGGCACGCCCGGAGAGCGCCAGTCCCTGCGCGCGCTGTTGCATGACCTCGGTCTCGGGGTTTCCGGCTATGCCGCCGACTTCAGCAGCGTCAATCCGGCGGTGGTGGACAACCATCAACGCTACGTGGACCTCTTTCAGCGGCAACTCGAACTATGCGTCGATCTGGAGAGCCCGATGATCCGCGTCGACACCGGTGGTGCACCCGGCTCACTCGATGACGGCGACTATCACAACGCCCTGTACCGGGTCGCGGATGTGTGGCGGGACTGCGCCGAACTGGCCCGGGCCGCGCATGTCCGCGTCGCCTGGGAGTTCGAACCGGGCTTCGTCTTCAACAAGCCGTCGGAAGTCGTCAGCATGCACGACCGGGTCGGCCACCCCTCGTTTCAAATTTTGTTCGACACCTGCCATGCCTACATGTCCGCGGTGGCCGGCGCCCGGCATCACATTCGCAAGGAGAAGCTGGACGGCGGTGTGGAGGAGTTCATCGAACTGCTGGATGGGCGCATCGGAGCAATCCACATTGACGATTCCGACGGCACCCTCCACGGCGGCGAAACCAGCACCCACTGCCCGCTGGGAGAGGGGTCGATTGTGTGGGATCATGTCGCGCCGAAACTGCTTGCGGTGCCACACATCGACTGGTGGTGCGTGGACCTCTGCTTTTGGGCCGGAGCGCTCGATCAGATCAGCGCCAGCCTCCACTTCGTCCGCTCGCTCACGAAGGCGAAGGTCCGCTGACGCGGACCTTCTGAAAACCGAAAACTACGCCTTCAGCCCGGCCAGCACGCCGCGCATGTATTGCAGCGACCGGTGCATACCCGGGATCGGATTATCTGCGTTGATTTCGTATTCCAGCATCACCACGTGCTGGTACTTCATCTCATTGCGCAACAGCTTGAGCAGCCCGGGGACCGGCAGCACGCCGTCGCCGACGTCACACTGGCTGCGGCTGACCATGGCGTCCTTCAGGTCCTTCACATCCACGTCGTAGAGCCGCTTGCCACATTCGCGGGTCGCCTTCACGATGTCGATGCCGGTGCGGGATGTGTGGCCGGCATCCATGCAGACGCCCATCCGCGGATCCATCTTCGCGATCTGCTTTAGCGCATCCGAAGGCGCCGGATAATGTTTGTCCTCGGGGCCATGGTTGTGAATGGCCACCTTGATGTCGTACTCCTTCACCATCTTTTCGACGATCGGGAGGGTTTGTGCGGTCGGCGCACAGGTCATGATCCCAACGCCGAGTGCCTTGTTGAACTCGAACTTCTGGCGGATGTCGCCTTCGTCCATCTTCTGCAGATTGGTGTTACCCGAGGCCACCAGGGTGATCCCGGCATCCTCCAGCACCTTCTTCGCCTCGCGCACCTGGGCGGGACTGCTGGTGTAGGGCAGGTGGACTTCGAGTTTCAGTTTCGCGTAACGCACCTGCAACTCCTGCATTGCCTTCACGGCTTCGAGGAAGGTGAGCTTGCGCAGGGAATACGTGGCCACGCCGAGTTTCAGATCGCCGGCCGCGCCCGCCTGGGCGCCGCGCAATGCGCTCGGCATCGCGGGAAAGGCCGCCGCGGCGGCGAGAAGAGAACGTCGGGACAGGTTCATAGTGGGCACTCCAATGCCCAACAGTGTATATCAGAACGAGCCGCAGCGGTCCCTCGGCGCAGCATTAGTGAAGAGCGAGAGCGGGCGCGCCGGTTGCCGCCTACAGATGCAGCGCCGGTTCACCCTGGGCAGTGAGCAGGCCCATCTCTTCGAGGCGCTCGCGCACCGACTCGCAACCCGCGGCATCGAGAGGCAGATGCGGCGGCGCCAGGATGTTCTCGCACAATCCACAGAGCCACATCGACGCTTTCAACCCCTTCAGGAAACTCGATCCGTAGCCGCCGATGCCGTAGATCTTGCGGCTCAGCGTCATCAACCGCTCCTGCAGCGCCCGCTCCTCGTCCACTCGCCCTTCGGTCACTGCGCGGTAGAGGCCCACATACAGTTCCGGGAAGAGATTGGCGCCGCCGGTCACACCCCCGGTGGCGCCGAGATGCAGGGCCTCCGACAGTTGCTCCTCCGGCCCCATGAAAATGGCGAAATCCTCAAAATCCGAAACGGCGGCCAGGGCGGCGCGGAAGTAGTCCATATCGCCGCTGCTGTCCTTGAGCCCCGCGACGTTCGGCAGCCGCCCCAGCCGCTTGAGCGTTTCAATTTCGAAACGGACTTTGGTCATGCCGGGGAAATTATACAGATAGACCGGCAGCGGAGAGGCCTCGACCAGCAGGCGGACGTAGCTCTCGAGTTCATCCTGGGAGATGGGAAAATAGTACGGCGGCGCCACCACGGTCGCCGCCGCGCCGTACTGGCGGGCGTGCTGGGTCAGACTCACCGCCTCCTCCAGCGATGTGTCCGTCACACCCACCAGTACGGGAACCCTTCCCCCCGAGACCGCGCAAACTTCCTCGATGATCGCCCGGCGCATGCCATAGCCCAGGCTCGGGGCTTCGCCCGTCGTGCCAAGAACGAACAGCCCATCCACGCCGGCCCGGATCATTCGCTCGCACAAATGGCGCAGCGCCGCCCGGTCCAAGTCCCCTGCCACCGTCAGTGGCGTGGCCACGGGCGGGACGATTCCACGTTTCGGGCATCCCTGTGTCATGTGCGTCTCCTTAATTCTCGGAGACGTTTCGGAAAAATGTCAAGAGGGAGTGGAAAACGAAACCGCTAAAGCCGGGGCTTCGCCAGTCCCGCGGAGACCGCACCGGCGGCGCGTTTCACACTGTCGATCAGCTTCTGCTGCGCGCTTTGCGCGCCTAGGCGCTGCCGGGGGAGCGACACACTGATGGCGCCGACTGCATTGCCTTCGGGGGCGAGGATCGGCGCGCCGAAACAGAATCCGTCCGAGCAAGTCTCGGCCCGGTCCAGGCCGAATCCTTTCAAACGGATCTGCTCCAGCTCCGCGTGCAAGGCCTGTTCATCGACGATCGTCTGCGGCGTGATCGCGTTGATCCCGTAGCTTCGAATGAGGTGCTCCCGGCGTTCTTCGCGCTGGAAGGCTGTGATGCACTTGCCCAGGGAAGACGCGTGAGGTTGCAGAATTCGTCCCACCGTGTTGCCCATCCGGACGATCTGCGGGCTCTCCACCACCGCGATCACTTCAATGTGATTGTCGAAAAGGAACGCCAGCGACGCCGTTTCCCGAAATTCGCGGACCAGGTCGCGCAACTGCGCGGACCCCAGTTCGAGGACCTTTTCCAGATGGACGCGCGCAGCCTGCTTCGCGGGGTTGGCCTTGAGCGTGTAGCGGCCTCCAGCGTCCTTGTCCACCGCTCCTTCGCTCTCCAGCGTGTACAGCAGCCGGAACAGCGATGTCTTCGTCAGCTTCACCAGGGAAGCCATTTCGTGAAGGGACATCGGCTGCGAGGCCGCCGAAAGCAGGTCAAGCACCTGCAGCGCCTTCGCCACCGCGCGGGAGTAGTATTGTTTATCCGCCGGTTCGGATCGGACGCCCGCTTTCGCCCGGCTTGTGGTTTTTCGCGTTCCTGCTGTCATAACCGCCGCTTTGTCCAGTCAATATATCACTCCTTTAGGTCCGGAACCCGGCCGGGCTGCCCGGTCATCTATCCTCATAGGAGATTTCGTGGTTGATTCCCGGGAGCCGCATGATCCTTCAGCCCATTCTGATTGCGCTACTCGGCCTTCTGGCGGGCGCCTCCGCTCAAGCCGGGGTCGCAAGGCCCGTGCCTTCTCTTGATCCCGCCGGACAGGCCGAGGCGCGTCGACTCCTCGACCAGATCCGGCGCGATCCGCGCGGACCATTTGGGCCGATCCGCTGGTACTGCACGGACGGCCGTGTCCTCCCGCCGCAGGGCGCGCCCTGCGGCCCCGGCCGCGGATTCCAGCACGCTTCGCCCAGCGTGGCCGCACAACAACTGACCCGTCTCGACATCGACGTCGCCCGTTTTCTCGCCAACATGCCGTTCGAGGAGTTTCTTGACGTGCGGCGGAACCACCACTGGCTCCGGCAGATCATCCTGCTTGACTACCTGACCACGACAAACGACGGGTGGATTTACAAACGCACCTGGTCGCGTCGCGGAGTCCGCCAGGCGGAAGACGAAGAGGCCTCGGCGCGGAGGCTTCTGCGCCAACTCCTGCAGGATCCGGTCTGGCTCGAGCCGAACTACCTGCTGGCCCTTCAGTTGACCGCTACCTTGCCCCACGGTATCGATACCGCCCGTGTTCGCCGGATTCGTGCCCTGTCCACCGAACTCGCCGACCAGAACCCCGCCTTCTTTTCGCTCCGCGCCAAGATCCATTCCCGTCCCGGGCCAGAGGACATACCCGCCGTCGAAGCCTTCGTCCGTCAGCAGAATCCAACGCCGCCCGACCGCTTCCACGATCTGGTTCGACTGATGCGTGACGAGTACTCGCTCGCCAACACCGCC
>DNFG01000038.1 GCA_003487005.1 Bryobacterales bacterium | reverse complement strand
CTCTTCTTGGCGGGAAACGCGTACTCCGGCATCGGCATCCCGGACTGTGTCCGGACCGGACGGGCGGCCGCCCGCGCCGCCGTCAGTCGCCGGCCGGCCGGGTCGCCATAATCCGGACCGTGTGCGTCCCTTTCGCGTTGCGGACCGTCAGCCAGACCAGGCCGGTGGTGTTGTCCGGCAGCCACGCCCGGATCCGGTCGGCCTCGGATGCTTCGGCGAACAGGGGGCGATTGTTCGCCTGAACTTCTGCATTTTCAAGCTGTTGGCCCAATATCTCAATCCACTGGCCGGCTTCCACGGCCAAGCCGGGGCCGCGCCGTTCCTCCAGCACCCGGCCGATGACCGGGCCATATTTGAATAGCAGCGGGAAAACGCCACCCGAAAGCCCGGTCTCGACGGAGACCGCGACCAGTTCACCTGTCTGGCTGACGAACGGAAACACCATCTCTTCCATCAGCCGCGCCGGCTCCGTCAGCACGGGATGTCGTGCAAGTGGATTGTCGTCAGCGGAATGGAGATGGCCGAAGCCGATGCCGTTGCGTCTGAGCCAAGGATCTGTCGCCCCGTCCTCGCCGTTGAGATACCAATCCTGACGATCATTGAGGAATGAATTGAGCAATGGCCAGGTCATGTGATCCGGGCCATCGACCTCGGCGAGCCCCTTCCTGGTCAGACCGCAGAAGGGCAGAAGCGCGGGGCTGGAAGTGTGGCAGTAGGGCAAGACGCGCGTTCGCCGCCGCCCGTGGGCGAAGCCGATGCTTGCGGACATCATGGAGACGACTCCGTCGCCTCGCTGATCGTGGAGTGAGCCCACGATGGCGAGGGCGTCGACGCCGCGGAAATCGTCCGTGCCTTGGTGCCAGGTGGCCAGATCCCACTGAAACTGCGAGCCTTCCTGCATTTGGCGGGTCTGTTTGTCCACGCTGACAATCGTGTAGGCGCCGAAATTGGGGGTCGCGATCAGTACGAGTTTGCGGATCCGGTGATCTTCCGGGGGAAACCAGCCGTCGGGGGTCATTCCGGCGAGGTACGCGCGGGCGATCAGGCCGCCCATCGAGTGGCCGATCAGGTCGAACTCGGGGACCGGGTCGCCGGCCTGGGTCCGCTGGACGGCGAGGAAGTCCTTTAATGCCAGTGCGCAGTCCTCGATCGAACCGCCGGGGCATTCGCGGCAGTTGTCAAAGAAGAGGACCGGGCGGCCCTCGGCCCGGAAGAGTTCTTCGAGGCGGCCGAATGAGCCTGAAGAGGGCCGGACGGGGCAGGCGCCGGTGAGAGTCTGGATCTGCCAGCCATTGAGGAGGACCGCGGGCGGGTGGATCGAGGCTGGAACCGGATCGGGCGGGGGGACGTCCAGAGTCCAGGACTGGCCACCCGCGGAGGTGGTGGCGGTGTAGCGCCCGGGTGGCGTGGCAGTCGGGACCGCGATGGCGGTTCGGCCGGAGTCGCCTTCCTCAGTCAGGATGAAGGGCCGTGGGGGTGCCGGGTGGACCTGGAGGCGCTCCTGCGCGAACGCGGAGAGCCCGAGAAGCGCGAAAACGGCTGCAAGGTGCCTCATAAATTCATGATAGTGGCACAAAATCGCGCGTTTTTTGTGGCTCGGAAACGGATTCGAGGCGCGTACAATCAAAAGGCAGAGGAGAGGAACCCCTGATGGTCAAAGAAACACTGATTCTGTTCACAATTGCCGCCGGCGCCCTGTTCGCCGGCGAAGCGGAGGACAAACGGATGGAGGCCGCGGCCACCACGCTGAAGGAAATCATGGACATCAGCGACAAGGCGATCCCGCAAGATCTGTTCGCAAAAGCGGCCTGCACGGTGATTATCCCTGGCGCGAAGAAGGGCGGTTTCATTCTGGCGGGCCAGTATGGCCGGGGATTTGCGAGTTGCCGGCAGCCGGACGGCAAAGGCTGGACGGCCCCGGCGGCGATGCGCATGGAAGGCGGCAGCGTCGGTTTCCAGGCCGGCGGTCAGGAGAGCGACATTATCCTTCTGGTGATGAACCAGAAAGGAATGGAGAGGTTGACTTCGAGCAAGTTCACGCTGGGCGGGGATGCCAGCATCGCGGCGGGCCCCGTGGGGCGGTCGACTTCGGCGGCGACGGATATCACGATGCGCGCCGAGATTTTGAGCTGGTCGAGGTCGCGCGGAGTGTTTGGCGGAATTTCGCTGAAGGGGTCGACGCTGCGTCCGGACCGGGATGTGGATGAGAAGATCTATGGGAAGGTCGTGGAGCCCAAGGAGGTTCTGCAGGGCAAAGTAGCGACGCCGAAGGCCGCACAAGAGCTGATTTCGCTGCTGAACAAGTACTCCGGACGCGCAAATTAGCGCTCGGAAGCTACAATTTGGCGATGATGGCGGCGGAGGCTTTCTTCGCCGCCTCGATTTTTTGGGGCTTGGCCATGGCGTCGAGGTTGACCGTGATGTAGATCAGGTGGCCCTTGGCGGACACCGCCAGTTGTTGTGAGTCATTGTTCCAGAAGGCCTTGTCGCCGGCGCCCTGGATCCATTCGACGTCCTTCGGTGCGATGACCACCTCGCGGCCTTTGACGGTAGTTTTCATGCCGTTTTTCATGCGATTGAAGAGCAAATCGATGGTCTTTGGGGTCACTCCACGGCTTTGGAAGTTGAGCGAAACGCCCTGGTGTTTGGGGGTGGGGGCGACGATACTGTGGGTGCAGGTGGCCTTCTCGGTAGTCTTCAGCTTCGCGGAGGCGAGAGGGGGGAAAAGCTGGCGGACCAGGGTTTCCGGGAAGTAGGCGCAGGGCTGTGTGCCGGGAGCGGCGGTCTGCGCGAAGGCCGGCGCAAGGGCGCCAAGTGCAAGAAAAACAAAGATCATTTGCATGGTGGTGGTGGAACTCCAGATCGCCCCTCTGTCGGGCAGGCGTTCCGGCCAGAGTATCACGACTGGCTACCGGCGCATCACGGCGCGGCGGAGTGCGGGTTCGATGGCCTGGGCCATCCGGAGGAAGCCGATGTCGTTCGGGTGGGTCCCGTCGACGGTGGCTTCGCCGTCGTCGCCGAACAGTTTCCGGCCGTCGATGTAGAAGAGGAGGCGGTCGCCCTCCTTGCGCAGTTTGTCGAAAGTTTGGCGGAGGGTCTGGTTCTTGGAGGCGATCAGGGTCCGGCGGGATTCGGAGAACTGGACGTCGGTGTAGATGGCGTTTTCGACGAGCAGGATCGGGGTTTGCGGGCGGGCTTTGCGGAGGGAGCGGAGGAAGGGTTCGACGCGTTCGCGGGCCTCTTCGGCGCTGAGGTTGGGGAGGCTGTCGTAAACGAAGACGGCGGGATCGAGTTCGGCGAGCAGGGCGGCGATTTCGGGTTCGGATTTGGCGTTGCCGGAGAAGCCGAGGTTGATGACAGGCCAATCGAGCATCCTGCCGAGGATGGCGGGATAGGCCATACCGGGGCGGGAGGCACAGCCGCCCTGGAGGATGGAGCTGCCGTAGAACACGATGGGGCGGACGCCGGCGGGGCGGATAGGCGCCGGGGCGAGGGATGCGCCTTCGGGGACGCCGATTTCGACCGAGGTGACGCCGTTGTAGAGCGGGAGGTAGAGCAGGTACTCGCGTTCACCGCCGGGCCAGTCGCGGAGGAGAGCCTGTTCGTTTTCGGTTTTTAGGGGGCGGCCGTTGGCCACCCAATGCCAGCGATTGGGGAGGCGGACGTAGAGATCGAGACCGCTGACTCCGGTGGCGGGCATGTGCGGCATGGCGAGGCGTTCGTTGCGCAGGGTCCAGCGGGCATGGATTGTGGAGGCATTCGTGACGAAGCGGACGGCGATGCCGGCGGAGTGGCGGGAGAGGTCCCAGACGGCTTTGCGGACGGAGGACTCGGCGCGGGCGGGGAAGCGATCGAAGGGGGCGGCGGTTTCGGTCCAACCCTGGCCTTCGACGCGCAGTTGACGGACATCGGTCCAACCCAGGGCAGGCGCGGTGTCCTGGCCGGGCGCGGGCAGAACGGCGGCGGAAAGCAGACATACGAGCAGGAGGTGCATATTCCGATTGGGCCACAGAGCGGTGCGGCAAAGGAAGGGGGCCTGGAATATTGCACAATGGAAGGTTCCCCGCTGAACTCCGCCGGAGGTGTGTACCCATGAAGAAATCGGGATTGCTCGTTGTGCTGTTGGCGCTGCCGTTGCTGGCGCAGACACCGAAGGGCCTGGGGCCGGAGACGCTGTTCGACATGGAGTCGATCGGCAATCCGGCGATTTCGCCCGATGGAGGGCAGATTGTGTTCACCCGGGGCTGGGTGGACAAGATGAAGGACCAGGGGCGGTCGAATCTGTGGATCGTGGATCGCAACGGGGACCGGCTGCGCGAGTTGACGTCGGGCAGTTGGCGGGATTCGTCGCCGGTGTGGTCGCCTGACGGCAAACGACTGGCGTTTTTGTCGGACCGCGACGGGTCAACCCAGCTTCACGTGATGTGGGCGGACACCCGCGAGGTGGCGCAACTGACGCGCCTGGAGCGGACGCCGGGGAATCTGAAATGGTCGCCGGACGGAAAGCAGATTGCGTTCACGATGCGTCTGCCGGACAAGGACCCGGCACTGTCGATCAAGCTGCCGGAGCGGCCGGAGGGGGCGCAGTGGGCAAAGCCGGCGGTGGTGGTGGACCGGATGAGCTGGGCGAGCGACGGCGTGGGGCCGGTGCCGAAGGGCTACACGCAAGTATTCGTCATCGATGCCGTGACCGGCGGGACGCCGCGGCAGATCACGTCGGGGAAGTACAACCACACGTCCTTTGACTGGAGCATGGACGGCAAATCGCTGTATGTTTCGGGGATTCGCAAACCGGACGCCGAGTACCTGCGGAACGATTCCGAGATCTATCTCTTTCCGCTCGCGGGCGGGGAGCCGAAGATGTTGACGAACCGGAAGGGTCCGGACGGGAACCCGATGGTGTCGCCGAATGGCCGTTATGTGGCGTACACAGGTTACGACGATCAGTTGTTCACGTTCCATCTGCAGAGTCTGTATCTGATGGAGGCGAGCGGGGCGGATCAGAAGTTGTTGGCGGGCGGATTCCCGAGTTCACCATCGCAGGTCGAGTGGGCGCCTGATTCGTCGGGGCTCTACTACGTGATGCAGGAGAAGGGCGAGGCCCAACTTTACTTCCTGCCGCTGAACGGCGGGCCGAAGCGGCTGACGTCGGGGACGCATGTGCTGACTTCGGTTTCGCTGTCGCAGAAGGGGCAGGCGGCGGCGGTCCGAACCTCATTCCACGAGCCGGGCACCCTGGTGACGTTTGATTTGAAGACGCCGGCGCAGATGAAGACGCTGGTGGACCTGAATAGCGATGTCCTGGAGGGGCGGACGCTTGGCGCGGTGGAGGAGTTGTGGTTCACGGCACCGGACGGGTTGAAGTCGCAGGGGTGGCTGATGAAGCCGGTGGGTTTCGAGGCCGGGAAGAAGTATCCGATGGTGCTGTACATTCACGGCGGGCCGTGGTCGATGTACAGCGTGGCGTTCAACTGGGCGTGGCAGAACTTCGCGGCGAACGGGTATGGCGTGTTGTACATGAATCCGCGCGGCTCGACGGGCTACGGGCAGGAGTTTGTCAACGGAATTCAGTACAGCTACCCGGGCAAGGATTACGACGATCTGATGGCGGGCGTGGATGAAGCGCTGAAGAAGGGCTGGGTGGACGAACGGAACCTGTTTGTGTGCGGCGGTTCAGGGGGCGGTGTACTGACGGCGTGGATCGTGGGTCACACCGACCGCTTCCGGGCGGCGGTTTCGATGCGGCCGGTGATCAACTGGCACAGCTTCGTGGGGACGACGGACGGCGTGAGCTGGTATGACCAGTTCCGGAAGAAGCCGTGGGAGGACCCGATGGAGTACGCGGTGCGTTCGCCGCTGCATCACGTCGGAAAGGTGAAGACGCCGACGATGGTGATGACCGGCGAGGCGGATCTGCGGACGCCGATGACGCAGAGCGAGGAGTATTATCGGGCGCTGAAGGTGCGCAAGGTGGAGACCCTGCTGGTGCGGATGCCGGACGAGTTTCATGGCTGGAGGCGGCCGTCGCATCAGGTGGCGCAGCAGTTGTACCTGCTGGCGTGGTTTGAGAAATACCGGACGGGCAAGGAGAAGGCGGGGACCGGCGAGTGACGACGGTTCAGGTGGCCGATGCGCTGTTGACGGTGATGATCTTCTGGGCGCTGACGACGCCGCACGAGTTCGCGCACGCGTGGGTGGCCGAGAAGTTGGGCGACGACACGCCGAGGCGCGAGGGGCGGGTGACGTTGAACCCGCTGGCGCACGTGGACTGGGTCGGAACGGTGATTCTGCCGCTGGCGAGTTCCCTGCTGGCGGGGGCGTTTCTGGGCTGGGGCCGGGCGGTGAACACGGCTCCGCACAAGTTGAAGTACGGGTACAACGGGCTGGCGCTGGTGGCGCTGGCCGGGCCGGCGAGCAATGTCGTATTCGCGCTTTTGATCGCGGGTGCGGCGTCGGTCTTCACCGGCGCGCTGGAGCCGTTGTTCCGGGCGGCTTATTTGAGTTTGTATCTGGCGCTGTTTAACATGGTGCCGGTACCGCCGCTGGATGGATCGAAGTTGCTGCTGGCGCTGCGGTTGCCGGCGGCGGTGTATACGACGCTGGCGCAGTACGGATTCATTCTGCTGCTGGTGGTGGCCTATTCGACCGGTTTGCTGCGTGGCATGTCGGTGCTGGCGCGAGATTGGGCACTGACGATGTTTGTCTGGTTCCGGGGGTAATGATGATGATGACTCGACGGATTCTGATTCTGGCGCTGTTTGGCGGGCTGATGTTCGCGCAGCGTCCGGCGGCGCAGAGCAGCGCGGAGACGGAACGGCTGGCCTACATCAAGGCGAACTACACAAAGAGCGAGTTCCAGATTCCGATGCGCGACGGAGTGCGGCTGTATACGGCGGTGTATGCGCCGAAAGACCAGTCGAAGCAATATCCGGTTCTGCTGAACCGGACGCCGTATTCACTGCGCCCTTACGGGGTGAACAATTACCGGAGTTCACTGGGGCATGGCGAGGCGTACATGCGCGAGGGGTTTATCTTCGTGTATCAGGACGTGCGTGGGCGGAACCGGAGCGAGGGGGAGTTCGTGCATGTGCGGCCGGTGGTGCCGGCGGCAAAGCGCGGGCCGAAGGATATCGACGAATCGACCGATACTTACGACACGATTGAGTGGCTGGTGAAGAACGTACCGAACAACAACGGCAAAGTGGGGATGTTCGGGATCAGTTATCCGGGCTTCTATGCGGCGATGGGGGCGGTGGAGGCGCATCCGGCGCTGAAGGCGACATCGCCGCAGGCGCCGGTGACGGAATGGTTCATTGGCGACGATTTCAGGCATAATGGGGCGCTCTTCCTGACGCACGCGTTCAATTTTCTCTCGACATTCGGGCGAGGGAAGCCTCCGGAAGGGATTGCGAGCTGGCCACGATTCGACTACGGAACGCCAGATGGTTATGACTTTCATTTGCGGACCGGCGCGCTGCAAAACTATGACGAGAGGTATTTTCGGGGTGAAATTGCGTTCTGGAAGGAACTTCTGAACAACGATGTATACTCGGATTTCTGGAAGTCGCGGGACCCTCGGCCGCACCTGAAGCAGGTGAAGCCGGCGATGCTGACGGTGGGCGGGTGGTTCGACGCGGAGGATGTCTACGGGCCGTTGCGGATCTACGAAGCGGCGGAAAAACAGAGCCCCGGAGCGGTGAACCAGTTAGTGATGGGCCCGTGGCATCACGGGGCGTGGTCGCGTCCGGGCTATGACAAGCTGGGGGATGTCCGGTTTCATCAGGACACATCGAAGTTCTATCTGGAGAAGATTGAGTTCCCGTTTTTCATGCATCATTTGAAGGAAAAGGGGGACGGGGCGAAGCTGCCGGAAGCGTATATGTACGAGACGGGACGCAATGAGTGGCATGCTTTGCCGGCCTGGCCGCCGAAAGAAGCGAAGACAAAGACGTTCTATTTGTCAGAAAATGGGCGGCTGGATGGATCTGCGCCCGCGGGTTCGGGGGCGGCTTTTGATGAATACATCAGCGATCCGGCCAAGCCTGTTCCGTTCGTCGGCTACATCACCAATGTGATGAACACCGACTACATGGTGGGGGATCAGAGGTTCGCCGCGCGGCGGCCGGATGTGCTGGTTTACGAGACGGAGCCACTGGAGGGGGACCTGCGCGTGGCGGGCCCGCTCAAGGTGAAGTTGCATGTCAGCGTGACGGGCACGGACGCGGATTTCGTGGTGAAGGTGATCGACGTGTACCCGAACGACTATCCGGACAACACGCCGAACCCGGCGAATGTCCGAATGGGCGGGTATCAGCAGTTGCTGCGGGGCGAGCCGTTCCGCGGCAAGTTCAGGAAGAGTCTGGAGAAGCCGGAGCCGTTCACGCCGGGCAAGGTGGAGGTGGTGGAATTCGAGATGCCGGACATCTTCCACACGTTCCAGCGGGGCCACCGGCTGATGGTGCAGGTGCAGAGCACGTGGTATCCGCTGGTGGACCGCAATCCGCAGAAGTTCATGCCGATCCAGGAGGCGAAAGCGTCGGACTTCGTGAAGGCGACGCACCGGGTGCACCGGTCGGCGGCGGCGCCTTCGTCGTTAACGGTTCTGACGCTGGATTAGTGCATTCCAAACAGGAGGAGCAGGGTGGCGAGCGCGATGGTGACGCCTCGCGGCATGCCGAGAGAGCGTTCGCTGCCAGCTTCCATCTCGGGGTTGTCCTGGTGGGGCGCGCGGCCTTTGGTGATGGAGCGCAGGCCCGTACCGATGTTGCGCAAGGTTTGACGGACGCGCCCGCGGACAACGATCAGCACGACGGCGGCGAGGCCGGCGAGGAGGGCATCAAGCAGGAAGACGACGAGCAGTCCGTCTGTGCCGGCGAGTGCGCCGATAGCGCCCATCAGCTTGACGTCGCCGCCGCCGAGAAAGCGGAGGGCGAACAGGGGCAGGAAGATGAGGGCGGCGACGAGGAAGCCGACTACGCTGAGTTTGAGGCCGGCCCAGCCGCTGAGGGCGGGATGGGCGACGAGGCCCGCCAGGATGGCGCCGAAGGTCAGCCAGTTGGGGATCTCGCGCTTGCGGATGTCGGTACCGGCGGCGATCAGGACGGTCGCGGCCAGCAGGATTTGGATGGGTATCGGCAGATTCGTCATCGTCAGAGATACAATCGTCTGTTATGGCACAAACGCGTAGGGTCTTTTTGCATACCGCGGCTGGGGCCGCGGCGGTAACTGCCCGGGCCTGGAGTCAGACGGCCGGGGCGAACGAGCGGCTGAGAGTTGGGATCATTGGCTGCGGCGGCATCGCGGGTCATCACCTCAATACTCTCCTGAAGATGAAAGAAGCGGACAACGTTCATGTGACGGTGGTCTGCGACATTTATGATAAGCGGGCGCAGGCCTTCGCGGACAGGACCGGTGCGCGGATCGAGAAGGACTACCGGCGGCTGCTGGATGCCGACGACGTCGACTATGTCCTGATCGCGACGCCGGAGCACTGGCACGCCCAGATGACACTGGACGCACTGGACGCGGGCAAGCACATCTACGTCGAGAAGCCGATGACGCACCACATCGAGGAATCGAAAAAGGTGCTCGCGAAGCTGAAGACGAAGCCGAATCTGAAGCTGCAGGTGGGCGTGCAGGGCACGTCCGACGATAGCTACGAAGAGGCGTGGGAGGCGATCAAGAACGGCGATCTGGGCAAGGTGGTGCTGGCGCAGATCGACTATTCGCGCAACCACATTGACGATTTCTGGGCGTATCCGATTGATGAAGACGCCAAGCCTGGCGTGAACCTCGACTGGAACGCCTGGCTGGGACCCGCGAAGAAGGTGCCGTGGGATCCGGAGCGCTACTTCCGGTGGCGGCGCTACTGGGACTATTCGGGCGGCATCTCGACCGATCTGTACGTCCACCGTGCGACGCGCCTGATCAAGGCGATGAACCTGAAGTGCCCGGATTATGTGGTCGGCACCGGCGGCAAGTTCCAGTTCGACAAGTCGATCGCGGAGATTCCGGACACCTTCAACGTGCTGGCGGACTATCCCGAGGGATTGACGATGCAGCTGGTCTCGACGATGGCCAACGACACGCCGATCAAGCACATGATCCGCGGCCACAAGGCGACGCTCGAGTTCACCCGGACGGGTTGGACGATCACGCCGCAGCGACAGTACGCGAAGGAGATGAAGCCGAAGGAATTCACCAAGAAGGGAGCGGAAAGCACGGAACTGCATCACCGGAACCTGCAGAACGCGATCCGGAAGGGCGAAGCGCTGAAGTGCGACGCCGACCTCGGTTTCTACGGTGTAGTGGTCTGCTCGATGGCGGTGGATTCGTTCCGCAAGCGGCAGTACCTGAAGTGGGACCGGGTGCGCGAACGGGCAGTGCGCGCGTAGCCGGCTGGTCATTCCGAAGAATCAGGCCGCGGGCCGGGGAGCGTTGCTTCCCGACTCTGCGGCCTTTTTGCATCGCCGGCGGGAAGCCTTGCTCCCCGTGCCGGGTGGGTGTATAGAGGACGTAGGAGTCCAAATATGGCTATGCTACGTGTTCTTCTCGTGGTGGCCGGTATCTTTCTGGTGGCGTTGGGCGCCGGCCGGGTCTGGAATTTGAAGCCTGCGCATGGAGAGGCGGATCCGACGAGGCAGGGGCAGGTGGCGCTGTTGTCGGCGCCGGTGGGCGAAACGGTCTGGCTGGCATTGGACCGGCGCGACACCTACCGGTTGCAGCGGGCGATGGCGCTGCGGGAGGAGGAAGTTCTCGATGCAGCGGCAGGGCGCAAGTCCGCATTTCCGGTGGCGGCGGGCACGGAGGTTCTTGTGATCCGGGTATCGTCGAGCAAGCGTGAAGTGGAAGTGCTGGAGGGCGATCACGCCGGGATGCGCGGCTGGGTGGAGTTTGACCGGCTCCAGCCGACGCGCGACTACCAGCGTCCTATTCGGCCCAATCCGCGACGAAGATATTGAACTCGTAGGGCGTCTTCGACTTCCAGTCGGACGAGAAGACTATTCTCTTGCCGTCCGGTGAGAACTCGGGGAAGGAGACGAAGCCGCCGAATTGGGTGAGTTGGCGGAGTCCGCTGCCGTTCAGGTTCATCATGTAGAGTTCAAACTTGCGTCCATCGCAGTCGTGCTTGTTGGAAGCGAAGATGATGTGCTTGCCGTCGGGGGTGAAGGTGGGGGCGAAGCTGGCGCAGCCGAAGTTGGTGAGCTGCCGGGGGTTTTTGCCGTCGGCGCCGGCGATCACGACCTCCATCTTCATGGGGGCGGTGAGGTTGTCGCGAATCAGTTCGCGGTAGCGCTCCATGGCGGCATGGTTGTTGCGGTCGGTGGCGCGCCAGACGAGGTGGCGGCCATCGCGGGAATAGAAGGCGCCGCCGTCGTAGCCGGGCATGGAGGTGATGCGGCGGCGTCTGGAGCCATCGGGGCGCATCTCCCAGAGTTCGAGGTCGCCATCGGTGAGGGAGGTGTAGACGATCTTGTTTGTCTTCCAGTTGACGGTCGCTTCGGCGTCATAGCCGTCCTGGTTGGTGAGTTTGCGGACGATGGTGCCGTCATCCTTCGCCAGGTAGAGGTTATAGCCGGGGTAGACGGCCCAGACGTAGCCTTTGGAGCGGTCGGGCGGAGGGGGGCACTCGGGGCTCTTCTCGTGGGTCGAGGCGTAGACGATGTGCTTTCCGTCCTTGAGAAAATAGGCGCAGGTGGTGCGTCCCTGGCCGGTGGAGACGAGGCGCTGGTCCGAGCCATCGGCGTTCATGACGAAGATCTGGTCGCACTTGTAAGAGTCGCGCGTGGACTGATAGACGAGGCGTTTGCCATCGGGCGACCAGTACGCTTCGGCGTTTTGGCCGCCGAACGTCAACTGATGAATGTTGCGCAGGTGGGCGCCGTGGTCCTCGGCGAAGGCGGGCACGAGAGCCAGGGTGAAGGTCAGAATGAGCTTGAACATTTGCGTTATTGTCTGCCCTCGAAGAGATCGCGGCCGGCCTTGAGGGCGCGCATTTTGCGGTCGGCGACGTTGCGTTGCAGCATCCAGAAGCCGCAGTCGGGGTGGATGTAGTGGATCCGTTCGGCGCCGATGGCGGCGGCGGCGGTTTCGATGCGCTCCGCAATGAGTTCCGCGGTTTCGACGCCATTGTCCTTGATGTCCACGACGCCGAGGCCGAGACCGATGCGCGGGTCGAGATCCTTGAAGTGCTCGATCTCGGCGTAGCCGCGGCGGGCGAACTCGAGGACGAGGTGGTCGGCCTTGAGGCGGTTGAGGAAGGGCATGAGCGAGCGCCAGAATCCGGACTGCACCGACTGGCCGCCGTAGTTGCCAAAGCAGATGTGAATGGCACGGGTTCCCCCAATGCCTTCAAGGACATGGTTGATGGCCTCGGTGGCCCAATCGGTGTCCTCGGGGTGGCCGCTGATGTTGGCTTCGTCGAGTTGGATAACGTCGGCGTCGATGCGCTCGACCTGACGGCGCAGCACCTCGGCGATGGCCATCGCGAGGCGGGCGCGGTCGCCGTAGTGGCGGTCGGTGAGGACCTTGGCGAGCATGTGCGGGCCGGTACAAGTGAACTTGAGTGGCGCCTGCGTCAGCGCGCGTGTGAACTCGTAATCGCGGGGCAAGTTCAGGATGCCTTCGCCGATCTCTCCGGTGACGATGCCCGCCGGGTCGGTCCGGTAGGCAAGGCCCGCGTCTGCGCGGAAGGCCTCGATATCGGTTAGCGAGAAGCGCGTCTGAATCCCGGACATGCGGCTGACGAAGTAGTCGATCATGCCGTTCGTCTCGGGATGGGAGGGATCGAAGCGGTTGAATTCGCCATCGGCGACCACGTCAATTCCCGCCATTTCCTGGGTCTTGAGCACAACGAGAATCGCGTCGCGCAGGGTGGTTCGAGAGGTATCGCCCCGCAGCCAGTCGGGGATCGGGTAGCTGCCGACCACGGTCGTCTTGATCGCCATATCTATCGATTGTAGCGTCCTGGTTTAGACTCTAAGATTGCGGGACCCAAAGATAACCGTCGTGATTCCGACCCTCGCCGCCGATCCCTGCCTGCTCGACTGCCTGGCTTCGCTGGACCGCCAGAGGTTTCGCGATTTCCGGACCGTGGTGGTGGACAATTCCGGCAGCGCGGCCATTCACAGGCTCGGTGCGGCGCGCTACCCGTTTCTTCTGGTGGAAAATGCAGCCAATGTGGGTTTCGGCGAGGCGGTGAACCGTGGATTTGCGGCGGCGCCGGCCAGCTATTTGGCAGTGCTGAATGACGATGCACAGGCCGGCGAGAACTGGCTGGAGGCCCTGCATCAGGCGCTGGAGGCCGAACCTGCCGCCGGCATGGCCGCCTGCCGGATTCTGCAGGAAGGGACGGACGTGCTGGACTCGGCAGGTCTGGGCCTGGCTCTGGACGGGTCGTCCAAGCAGGTTGGCCGCGGCGAACCTGCTGCGCATTTCAGTCAGGCCGGCGATGCGCTGATTCCTTCCGGGTGTGCGGCGCTGTACCGGCGCCGGATGATCGATGAGACTGGCGGCTTCGAGGCTTCGTTCTTCCTCTACTGCGAAGACACGGATCTCGCGCTGCGCGGGCACTGGGCGGGGTGGCGCTGTCTCTATGTCCCGCAGGCGGTGGTCGAACACCGCTACTCGGCCTCGGCAGGTGCGGCGTCTCCGCTGAAGGCCTATCTGGTCGAGCGCAATCGCTTGAGGATGGCGGTTCGATGTCTCCCGTGGTCCTGGCTGTTGCGCGCTCCATTTGCGAGTCTGGTCCGCTATCTCCACCACCTCGGGGCGCTGCGCGGCGAGCGGTCGCGCACGGCGGGATTCGTCAGGGAACACTCGGTCTGGCAGTTGCCCTGGCTTGTGGTGAAGGCCCATCTCGCACTACTGCGCGACCTCCCACGCCTTCTGATGCAGCGGCGCCGCGTGCGGCGGCGGATCTCGGGGCGGGCTTTCGCGGAGCGCCTGCGGGCCCACAGAATCAGTTTGCGGGAGGTGGCGTCGCAATGAGTTCGGAGCCGCGGGTGATGTTGTTGATCCCGGCATTCAATGAGGAAGCGGCGATTGCGGACGTGGTCACTGAGGCACGGTCGATCCTCGGCGAAGTCCCCGTGCTGGTTGTGGACGATTGCTCGCGCGATGCGACGATCGGCCGCGCCGAGAGCGCGGGCGCGCGGGTCCTCCCATTACCCTGTCACCTCGGGTTGGGTGGTTGCGTGCAGGCAGGCTATAAACTCGCCCACGAACTGGGCTTCGATGTCGTTGTTCGCATCGACGGCGACGGTCAGCATGACCCGCGCGATATTCCGCGCCTGCTCGATGCACTGCGCAATTCCGGCGCGGAAATGGTGATTGGGGTTCGCGATCCGGCTCAACCCGGATTCCGGACCGGCACGATGCGCCGCATCGGGATTGCGTTCTTCAAGGCGCTGCTCCGGCCAATCCTCGGGCGCGCGGTGACCGATCCGACTTCCGGTTTCGTGGCCGTGGATCGCCGCGCTCTGAGCCTCTTCAGCCGCACGTTCCCCCTCGAGTATCCCGAGATCGAAGCATTGGTCGTTCTGCAGCGCCGGCGCTTCCGCTTTGAGGAGGTTCGCTGCCGGATGCGCCCCCGCATGGCGGGCCGCAGCAGCATTACTGCGCTAAAATCGGTTTATTTCGTCGTGCACGTGCTGCTTGGCGTCTTTGTGAATATCCTCCGGCGAACCCGGATCTGACGCGGAAACAGGCTCATGGATCGCTTCCATCTTCTCTTGACAGCTCTCAGCCTGATCCTGATCCTCACGGTGCTGCGTTCGTTGCGCCAGGAGAGGATCCGGGTCGAGCACTCCGTTTCCTGGCTCTTCGGCGGCATGCTGCTGCTGGTGCTCTCTTTGTTTCCCGGACTGCTTTCCCGCTTCGCGGCCTGGCTGGGCCTGGAGGGGGCGCCACTGGCGATTCTGCTGCTCGCGCTTGTCGTTTTCGTTGGCATTTTCTACCGCCAGTCGCGCGCCATTTCAGAACTGAAGGATATGAATATTACCCTCACTCAACGGCTGGCGATCGTCGAATTTGAATTGAGATCGCGAGATGAAGCCGGCTCGTAAGGGAAGGCGGGAAGATACCCCCGCTCCGTCCGCCGAGGTCGCGGCCGCCCCACCCGCCTTGCCCTTCTGGGTTTTCGCGCTGGCTCTGGTGATCGCGCTCATCATTTACCTGCCCGCTCTGCGGGGTCCCTTCGTTTTCGACGATCTCACTCTGCCGGTGTTGCAGAAGCAGAATTCGGCCCAATGGACGCAGTATTTGACCGCCGTCCGGCCGCTCTACTATCTCAATTTGCTGGCACAATACCGGCTACACGGCGACAACCCGCTGCCTTTCCACCTTGTCAACTGGCTTCTTCATGCCTTGAATGCGCTGCTCCTGTATGGCATCGTGAGCCGCTATTGCCGGTTGGCGGATCTTACCGGGCGCGACGCCGTCGTGGCCGCGGCCTTCGGCGCGGGCCTCTTCCTCCTGCATCCTCTGAACACCGAGGCTGTCAGTTACATCGCTTCACGCAGCGAAGTGCTCAGCGTGCTGTTTGCCTTTCTCGCGTGGCGGCTCTTTCTGGACCGTCGCGATCCCCGGTTGGGGCTGGGAGCGATGGCGGGGATCCTTGCGATGCTCGCGCTCGCTCTCGCCGTCAAGGAGCACGTGATCGCCCTCATCGCCGTCTTCCTGCTCACGGATCTTCTCTTCGGCGGGTGGCGCGGCAATTTGCGCTTCTATCTGACGCTGGGGCTGTTCGGCGCCGCCGCTGGGGCCTACCTGCTGGCGCAGGCTTCCAACAACACAGCGGGCTTCGGCGTGGAAGGCGTGACGCCCGTCGCGTACTTCACCACGCAGGGTGCGGTCATCTGGCGCTACCTTCAACTGAGCGTTCTGCCTGTGGGACAAAGCGTGGATCACGCTATTCCGATCGGGCCTTCGATCCTCGGGATTGCCGGTTGGGCCGCCATCGCGGCGGTCGCTCTGTGGTTGTGGAGGAGGGGACCGAAACTCGCCCTTTTCGGCTGGTTGGTCTTTCTCGCCATGCTGGCGCCGACTTCCTCAATCGTGCCCATCGCTGACGCGATGGCCGAGCGGCGACTCTATCTGGCTCTGCCCGGACTGGCCCTCCTTGCGGCGCCCTGGGTTCGCCAGGCGAAACCATGGCTGCTCGGCGGCGTATTGGTCGCCCTGGCGCTGGTCACCTGGAATCGCAACGAGAAGTGGGCCTCCAGCGAGGCGCTCTGGCGCGATGCGATCGCCGGCAATCCCGCCAACGCCCGCGCGCAATTCCAACTTGCCCACGCTCTGTACCTCGACGGCCGCTGCGCCGACTCTCTGCCTCACTTTGAACGAGCCGACCAGCATGGCGGCGCGGAGACGGCCCTGTTCGTGGATTGGGCGCTTGCGCTCGACTGTGCGGGACAGCCCGACGAAGCCCTGGCGATACTGGGTCGCGCGCGCGAAGACAGCCACCTGCGCTGGTCCACCACGGGAATGATTGAAGGCAAGCGTGGGCGGTCTGTCGAGGCGCTCGCCGCGTTGGATCGCGCCCTGGAACTGCGTCCGCGCTTCGCAATGAGTTGGGTCTACCGGGGCAACGTGCTTGTCGGCCTCGGGCGCCGTGACGAGGCCGCTGAGAACTTCCGCCGCGCCCTTCAGATTGACCCCGACAACGCCGCTGCCCGCCAGGGTCTCGCCGCGGTGGCCCGCTGAGGCTCCGTCATGCGAGTTGCCGTCAATGCGCTCTATCTCCTGCCCGGTGCCGTCGGCGGTACCGAGATCTACCTGCGCGCGCTGATCGCCGCGCTCGAAGAGGCCGGCGCCGATCTGCTCGTCTTCACCAACCGCGAAACCGGACCCCTCGGGCGGCGCACCGTCGTCGCGCCCGTCGCGGCGCAGAATCGCGTGGCCCGGATCTGTTTCGAACAGTTTCGGCTCCCCATGTTGTTGAAGGAAGCCGATGTCCTCCTCAATCCCGGATTCACCGCGCCGGTCCTGACCCGCCTGCCCCAGGTCACCGTCTTTCATGACCTGCAACACAAACGCCATCCGGAGTATTTCCGCTGGTTTGATCTGCCCGCCTGGCGCTTTCTGCTCTGGGCCTCGGCGCGGCGGTCCCGGCGGCTGATCGCCGTCAGTGAGGCAACCCGCGCCGACCTGCTCCGCTTCTATCCATTCCTGCACCCGGATCGGATCGACGTAGTCCCGCACGGCGCTGACCAGGCGTTCTTTGACTTGCGTCCGCGGCGCGAGCCCAGCGATTTTCTCCTCTGCCCTTCCACCACCCACCCTCACAAAAACCATCCGCTATTGCTCCGCGCCTTCGCCTCGCTGCGGCGCGAGCACCCGGAACTCAGACTGGTCATGACCGGCGTGCGCGGCTTTGCCCAGGAAACCGTCGAG
>DNFG01000385.1:528-3652 GCA_003487005.1 Bryobacterales bacterium | reverse complement strand
CTCTTTCCCTCGACGACGCTCTTCCGATCTATCCGGAAACCGGCCCCGGAACTGCGCAACCAGCGTCGCCGAAGCATCGACGCCGTAAACCTCGAACCCGTCCTGGATCAGGGTTTCCGTGATCGGAACCCCGTTTCCGCATCCAAGGTCCAGAATGGCCGCGCCCGCGCGCAACCGTTTCGCCCAGTTCCGCACCACCCCCGAACCAATCGACGCCGACCGGGTCCGGGCGAAGACCTCCGCAATCGGCTCGTAACCGCTTGATTTATCAGACACGGATGCCCCTGCGGCCCCCCCCGGCCGGACCAAATCAACCCATCCCCGCCAGCACCCCCCGCACCAGCTCCGGCAACTCCGACGGATGCCCCACCTGCACCACCCGGCACCCCGCCGCCCGCGCGCTCGTCATCCCCGCTTCGGAATCCTCGAACACCACCGCCTCCGTCACCCCAAGCCGCTCCATCGCAATCCGGTAGGGGTCCGGAGCCGGCTTCAGCCGGGGCACTTCGTCTCCATACACGCAGGTCCGCATCAGATCATGGACCTGATCTTTCAATAAAATCGGCTCAATCTCTTGCCTGACACTCGAAGTCACCACCGCCAAAGGCAATTTGACAATGGACTTCAGACACTCCAGCGTCTCGCCGGAGACCACTCTTCCACTTGTCGCCCCATCGGCGAACTGCTTCTTTTTCAATGGATAAAGCGGCCATAGTTCCTCCAGCGAGCGCGCCGGCTCCACCCGCCGCCCCAGGGCCAGCAAAAACTCCCGTTCCGAGAGCCCGATGCACTCCCGCTGGTAGTACTCCCAGTCCAGGTCAATGCCCTCCGGGGCCAGCACGTCGCGCCAGCAGCGCCAGTGCAGAGGTTCAGTGTCGGCCAGCACCCCGTCGAAGTCGAAAAGGAGGGCCTGTGGTGATGAATTGGTCATGGTCTATTGAACAAAACGGATCGTCTGCGCCACCTGCTGATACACCGGCTCAAGCCGCTGGAAATCATAGTCCGGCGCGACAAAAATGAAGTAGTACATCTGCCGGCTGCGGTCCACCGTGATCACCACGATGTTCTCCCGCGCGCCCCGGTAGGGCGAATCCGCCGTCATCCGGGACACCAGCGCATTCGAGCGGTCGATCGTGATCCGCTCCGAGCGGCCTTCCACCCGCCCGCCGGGGTTGTTCTGCGCCAGTCCCTGCAGCAACTGCTGCGTCTGGTTCGCCAGATTGAGCCGCCCCTGCGGCTGAATCGAGCTCACGATGATCCCGTAGCCGATCGAGTAGTTGCTGCCCTGCCCCTGCACGATGCCGCCCCGGGGCGCCAGCGTGATGCTCTCCTGGCCCTGACCCACCTGCTCCCAGCCGTCCGGATACTGGAACTGCACGCCGCCGCCCTGAAATCCGCGCATCCGCCCGGTCAACTGAATCTGCGGCCGCTGGTCGGTCGACGGCGGCGGCCCGGCCTGCCCGCCCTCCTGGCCCGGCGCGGCCTTCTTGACTGGCGCCGGCAACTTCTCGATCGACTGCTTCATCCGCGTCAGATCGCCCTCGGTCCGCCCATACTGCGTCTTGGGCAGGTACGGAATCTCTTTTTCGACCGACTTCACCCGGCTCCCCGGATCCGGATGCGAGCTGAAAAACGCCGCCACCAGCTTGTTCTGTTTGCCCGATTCCGCCGCCAGTTTCTCGAAAAATCGCGCCATCTCGATCGGGTTGTACCCCGCGCGCGCCATCGCGTGCATGCCGAGCAGGTCGGCGTCGCGCTCGGCATTGCGCGAGTACTTCATCATCACCGAATTCAACCCCACGCCAATGCCCAATTGCGCCAGTGTGCCCGCCATACTCCCGTTGCCGCCCAGCGCCGCCCCGCCGATCATCGCCAGAATCTGGAACCCTTGCGCCTTGGATACCTGCGACGTCCCATGCCGCAACACCACGTGCGACAGTTCGTGCGCCAGCACCCCCGCCAACTGCGCTTCGTTCTCCGCCGCCCGCATCAGCCCCGTGTGCACATACATCGGCCCGCCCGGGAACGCGAACGCGTTGATCGAATCCTCCTGCACCACCTTGAAGAAGTACGGATACTCCTCCAGTTGCCCTTCGCGCACCAGCCTCTGCCCGACCCGGTTCACGTAATCGGTCAGATCCTTGTTGTTGACGATTGCCAGTTGCTGCTCCATCTGCTGGGCCGCCTCCTGCCCAAGCTGAATGTCCTGCTGCTTGCTGAACAGGTTCCAGCCCGGCTTCGGCAGCTTGCGCGCCTGCGCGAACAGCATCACCGCGCCCAATACCGTGACGGCGATCAACCGTTTCTTCATTTCATGCCCTCCTTGCAGCCGTTACTGGCATAATGACAGATATGACGCCCACTGAAAAAATATGGCACAACGGCCGGTTCATTCCCTGGAACGATGCCACCATCCATGTGCTGAGCCACGTCGTCAGCTATGGCAGCTCCGTGTTCGAAGGGGTCCGTTGCTACGAGACCGCCAAAGGTCCCGCCGTCTTCCGTCTTCGTGAACATACCCGGCGTCTTCTGGACTCCTCTAAAATCTATCGTATCCCCGTTGACTACACCCTCGACCAATTGGTTTCCGCCCAGATCGAACTGATCCAGCTCAACAAGCTCCGTTCCTGCTACATCCGCCCCATCATCCTGCGCGGCTACGGCGGCGTCGGCGTCCTGCCCGTCAATAACCCCACCGAGATCTACCTCGCCTGCTGGGAATGGGGCAAGTACCTCGGCCCCGAAGCCCTCGCCGAAGGCGTCGACGTCTGCATCTCGTCCTGGACCCGCATCGCCCCCAACACGTTGCCCGCCCTCGCCAAAGCCGGCGCCAACTACATGAATTCCCAGTTGATCCGCATGGAAGCCCACCACAACGGCTACGCCGAAGGCATCGCCCTCGACGCCAACGGCTGCATCAGCGAAGGCTCCGGCGAAAACCTCTTCGTCATCCGCGACGGCAAGATCCACACGCCCCCGCTCGGCTCCTCCGTCCTGCCCGGCATCACCCGCGATACCGTCGTCACCCTCGCCCGCGAACTCGGCATCGAGATCGTCGAGACCGTCATCCCCCGCGAAATGCTCTATATCGCCGACGAAGTCTTCTTCACCGGCACCGCCGCCG
>DNFG01000385.1:0-189 GCA_003487005.1 Bryobacterales bacterium | reverse complement strand
CACCGGCACCGCCGCCGAGGTCACCCCCATCCGCTCCGTCGACAAAATCCAGATCGGCTCCGGACGCCGCGGTCCCATCACCGAAAAGCTCCAGACCGCCTTCTTTAACCTTGTCGAAGGCAAATCGGAAGACAAGCACGGCTGGCTCACACCCGTCCCCGAGCCCGTCTCCGTGTAGTCCAGTGTAGT
>DNFG01000504.1 GCA_003487005.1 Bryobacterales bacterium | reverse complement strand
ATCGACTCTTCGATCAGCTCCGAGTCCCCAGAGCTTGGCGCTCATCCTTTGAGCGTGTCCTTCACGGCTTTGCCGGCGGCGAGCAGGCCCTTCAGTTTCTTGGCGGCGGAGGGCTTGGCGGGCTTGGCCGCGGGCTTGTTCTTGAGCATGGCGCGGACCTGAATGGGGAGGCCGATCAGGTTGATGAAGCCGCGGGCGTCGCGCTGGTCGTAGCTCTCGCCCATCGTGAACGAGGCGATGTCGAGGTCGTAGAGCGAGTTGGGGGAGACGCGCGACATGGGGTCGATGCGGCCCTTCCACAGGCGGAGCGTGACCTGCCCGGTGACCGGCCGGGCGACTTCGGTGAAGAAGGCGTCGAGGGACTCGCGCAGCGGCGTGAACCAGAGGCCGTTATACACCAGTTCGCCGTAATCGAGGGCGAGTTTCTGCTTGTAATGGAGGGTGGATTTGTCGAGCGTGAGGGCTTCGAGTTCGCGAATAGCCGTGACGAGAATTTCGCCGCCGGGGGTTTCATAGCAGCCGCGCGACTTCATGCCGACGAAGCGGTTTTCGACGAGATCAATGCGGCCGACGCCGTGTTTACCGCCGATTTTGTTCAGGGTTTCGAGCAATTTCACGCCGCTGAGGGTTTTGCCGTTGACCGAGACGGGGATGCCGGATTCAAAGGCGATGGTGACGGTTTCGGGCTTGTCGGGGGCTTCCCACGGGTGGGTGGTCAGCATCCAGATGCCGTCGGTGGGGGCGTTGGCGGGGTCCTCGAGTTCGCCGCCTTCGTGGGAAATATGCCAGATATTGCGGTCGCGCGAATAGATTTTGGTGGTGGATTGCGCGATGGGGACATTGCGGGATTTGGCGTATTCGATGGCGTCTTCGCGGGAAATGATGTCCCATTCACGCCACGGGGCGATGACGGGCAGATGGGGAGCCAGGGCTTTGTAGGTGAGTTCGAAGCGTACCTGGTCGTTGCCCTTGCCGGTACAGCCATGGGCGAGGGCGTCGCAGCCAGTGGCGAGGGCGACCTCGACCTGCTTCTTGGCCAGCAGGGGGCGGGCAATGGAGGTGCCGAGGAGGTACTTGTGTTCGTAAACGGCGCCGGAGCGGACCATGGGCCAGAGGTAGTCCTGGACGAACTCCTCGCGCATGTCCTCCACGTAAACCTCGGAGGCGCCGGTCTTTTTGGCCTTGGCCTTGAGGCCGGTGAGTTCATCGCCGCCCTGGCCGATGTCGCCGCAGACGGCGACGACCTGGCAGCCGTAATTCTCCTTGAGCCACGGCATGATGATGGAGGTGTCGAGACCGCCGGAGTAGGCGAGGGCGACTTTCTTGAATTGCGATTGCTTGGAAGACATGGTGGAAATCGTTCTCCGAAACTAGTGTATCTGGGCCGAAAGCATCACCATCAGGGCCTTCTGGGCATGGAGGCGATTTTCGGCCTGGTCAAAGACGACGCTGACGGGCGATTCCATGACGGCGTCGGTGGTTTCCTCCTCGCGATGGGCGGGGAGGCAGTGCATGAAAAGCGCGCCGGGGGCGGCCATGGCCATCAACTCTTCGTTCACCTGGTATGGGGCGAACAGGCGGGCGCGTTCGATGGCTTCATGTTCCTGGCCCATCGAGGCCCAGACGTCGGTATAGACAGCCTCGGCGCCAGCGAGGCCGGCTTCGATTTCGGTGGTGACGAGGATGCGCGCGCCGGTGGCCTGGGCGAATTCGCGGGCGGCGGCGACGATGGTTTCGCTGGGTTCGTAGCCGGGCGGGGTAATGCAGGTGAAGTGGAGGCCGAGGCGGGCGGCGTCGAGCATTAGCGAATGAGCGACGTTGTTGCCGTCGCCGACGTAAGCGAGAGTGCGTCCTTCCCAGGCGCCCCAGTGTTCGCGGAGGGTGAGCATGTCGGCGAGAGCCTGGCAGGGATGGTAGAGGTCCGAAAGGGCGTTGATGGTGGGCAGGCCGGACCAGCGGGCGAGGTCTTCGACGGTCTGCTGGGCGAAGGTGCGGGCGGCGATCATCCGGGTCCAGCGGGCGAGGTTGCGGGCCACGTCCTTGACGGGTTCGCGGCCGCCGATGGGACCGGTCTGGACGATGGAATCGCCGCCCAACTGCTTGGCGGCGACTTCGAAGGTGATGCGCGTGCGCAGCGAAGGCTTTTCAAACAGAAGGCTGACGATGGCGCCGCGGAGGACGGTGGCGTAGGCGGCGGGACGGGCTTTGACATCGACGGCGAGGTCGAGCAGGGCGCGCAGTTCGGCGCTCGACAGGTCGAGGTCCGAGCGTAGATGGCCGGCGGCGAGGGGCGGCAAGGGGTCAGGGCTCACTGTATGATTATGCACTGCCATGAATAATTAGGCAAGTGAGGAGTTGCTGCTGGGGCTGGGCCCGGCTACCAGTCCAGGATCTGCAACGCGGTGACGTCGATCCCTTCGCCGGGGGTCAACTGTCGGTTTGAGCCCCAGACCTGATCGTTGGTCCGGAAATCGTTGGGGCGATAGTAGAAATTGTGCGTGGCGGCGGCGGTGGTCTGTTCGCCAGTGTTGGGATCGCGGAGGCGAAACGTGCCCGAGACCAGGTCGCCGCGAATGCGGGCGTGGCGGTCGGACTGTTCGGCGCGCTCGGCGAAGACCTGGCGGGCGAGGCGGTTGGTGTGCTCCTGCGCTTCCATTGCCGCGGCATGCACTTCGCGCGACAGGCGCATGGTTTGCATCAGCCAGCGCGGATCGATGCGCAGCGTGCCGGCCATGTGCCCGGTGGCCGCGAGCGCTTCGTCCCACTGAGTCTTGGGCGCGAGGGTGGAGGCCAGCCAGATGACGCTCCACATTGCGCCTTCGCCGCCCGCGGCCGCGAAGCCGGGCGTGAATTCCGTGGCGGCCACGAGGAGGCCGCGCTTGCCCTGATGTTCGAATTCCACCTCGCCGGCATGCAGGCTGGCGTTCATCGCGTTGCCCGCGCGGTAGCGGGCGGCGGCGAGCGACTGCTGCAGATCGGCGCGCTCGCGCCGGGCGGTGATGCGCGCGTCGGGAAACTTGTTCGGAATCAGCCAGTCGCCGAGCATGGCGCCGGGCAGATAGCGCATGATCACCATTGTCGTGCCGGAGGGTGTCTGGTAGGACATGCCCTCGCGCGCGCCCATCTGCTGGAGGCCCGGGGTGGGCTGGAGGAACCGCCCCAGGTGGCGGTCGCCGAGCGCGACGAGAATCCCGCTGGGCGATTCGCTGAGGACCTCCGGGCGCAGGTCGCCCAGGGAGGGCAGAAACATTTGCGCCTGCGTGCGCCAGCCCTCCGGCGCTTCGACGGTGAACGCCCCGCCCGGATCGCGGGCGGGGACGAAGCGTGTGCGCGGGGT
>DNFG01000493.1:2322-2661 GCA_003487005.1 Bryobacterales bacterium | reverse complement strand
CTCCGCCGGCCGTCCCGCTCCCCGAACCCCAGAGCCTCTCTCTCCCCTCCAGCCGGATGGCCCTGCTCCGCTCCGGCCCCTGGCAGGTCTTCTTCCACTACGGCCAGCTCAACGCCTCTCACGCCCAGGCCGAAGCCCTCAACTTCGAATTCACCCACGGCGCCACCCCCATCTCCCTCGACCCCGGCACCGTCGGCTACGGATCCCCCCTCCACACCGGCTTTTACCGCAAAGGCGCAGCCCACAACGTCCCGCTCATCGATGGCGAAGGACAAACCCCCTGGCAACCCGGCGAACTCCTCCACTTCTCGCCCACCCGCGCCGCCGCCCGCCAGCCTC
>DNFG01000493.1:0-2023 GCA_003487005.1 Bryobacterales bacterium | reverse complement strand
CCCGCCAGCCTCTCTACCGCCCCGGCATCTCAGCCTCCCGCGACCTCCACATCGACGGACCCCGCCTCGTCGATACCCTCGAAATCACCGCCCTCGACGGCCAACCCCGCCGCCTCGGCGCCGCCCTCCACCTCCTCGGCCCCATCTCCATCCCCGATTCCGCCGAATCCGTCGAGCCGCCCCTCCCCTTCTGGACCGGAACTCGCCGCGCCCGCTTCGTCGATTCCGCCCGCCTCCAGGCCACTGTCGGCGCCCTCACCCTCGACATCCTGATCGAACTCCCCGGCCCCTTCACCCTCACCTTCGGCCAATCCCCCGGCCGCCCCCCAACCCTCCGCCACTCCCTCTACCTCGAAACCCAGGCCCCCAACGCCACCATCAGGACTACTTTCTCCGCCGCCGCTCCCCACTAACCCGGCCCGCCGGCCTTCACCTCTGCATCCGCACTTCGTCCGCCACCGTCAACTTCCGCCCCGCCTCGTCAAATACCTCCCGGATCTGCGTCTCCATTCGCCGCATCAGCCACGAATCCCGGTAGGGCAAGTGCAACATGAACTCCACCTCCGGCCCGTACATCTTCAATCGCTCCCGCAAACCCTCCGGCACTCTCACCTGATGCGTGCCCAGCATCCATTCCTCCGGCATCGCCCCCGGCATGTAACCCAGGCGGACCGGCCTCCCCAACTGAATCCGGAGACTCTCCACCGTCTTCCGGCATTGCTCGCTCACGCACAACCCCGTCACCCTCGCCAGCCTCTCCGCGGTCGCCAGCCACCCCTGCCCCCTGCTCAGCGCCATCGCCAGGCCCATCTCCTCGCCCTGCTGCTCGTTCGTCATCGCTCCCGGAGCCGCCTCCATCGACGCCCGCCACCGCTCCATCGCCTTCCACAGCGGCGCCTCCGCCCTCCCGGTCCCGAACCGGGACAGCGCCTGCACTGCCTGGATCCGCCTCTGCGCGTCGCCGCTCTCCAACTCCCCAATCAACACATCCTCCAGCGCCTCGCTCATTGCCGCGCCGGAATAGCTGGAAACCGTAAAATGCCCACACCAGGTCTTGCTCCGCCGGTCCTCCTCCAACCGCCGCCGCCCCTCCTCCGGCGCCACCCGCAACAGGTAAATAATCGCCTCCCAGTGGCACCCCCCCGGATCCCGGTCCATCGCCGCCAGCACCGCCGGCAACAGTGTCCGCGTTCCATACCGAGAGATCACCATCCACGGCGGATTCGGTTGACGCAGTTTCTCAATCAACGCCTCGTCCAGTTCACGCAATTCCCGGTCCGGCAGTATGCTCACGAACAGCACACTCGAACTTCCCAGCCCCGCCCCTCGTAACTCCTCCAGAATCCGCCGCCGCCCCGCCTCCGGATCAATCTCCAGCAACCGCCGGTAGGCCAGCGCCCGCGTCGCGCCCACCCCCTCCGCCGCCAGTTTCTCCAGCAATGGACCCACATCCGGCGACGCAATCACCGGCCACAACTGCGTCAATAAGCCATACTGCTCCTGCTGACCCAGCGGCGGGGCCGCCACCAGAGTCTCCCTCAGCGCCTCCACTCCAATCGGCGCCCGCAACTGCTCCAGTGTCAGCGCCGTCGCCACCCGCACCTCCGGCCGTTTCCGCGGCAGCGCCTCCCGCACAATCTCCAGATACCGCGCCATCCGCTCCATCCGGCCCCGCATCACCGATGCATCTGGGGCCACCCCCACTTTGTTCGCCAGCGGCGTCCCCGCCACCGCCAGTTCCAGTAACGTCTGCAAAAACGGCGCATGGATCGCCGCCGCCGGATCGCCCAGCAACCGCTCCATCTCATCGATCGCCAACGCCCGATGTGGCGTCGTCCACAGAGCCAGCGCCATGGACTTGTCACTCACCCGCGTGGACATCCGCGCCAGCGCCCGCGTCGCCTCCGGCGTCCCCAGATACCTCAACAGCCGCGTCGCCATGGACTTGTCACTCACCCGCGTGGACATCCGCGCCAGCGCCCGCGTCGCCTCCGGCGTCCCCAGATACCTCAACAGCCGCGTC
>DNFG01000424.1 GCA_003487005.1 Bryobacterales bacterium | reverse complement strand
ACGTCACCGCCCTCGCCCTGTTCCTCGCTTCCCCCGCCGCCGCCTACCTCACTGGCCAGGAGTTCGTCATCGACGGCGGCGCCTCCGCCGCCGACGTCACCGCCCTCGCCCTGTTCCTCGCTTCCCCCGCCGCCGCCTACCTCACTGGCCAGGAGTTCGTCATCGACGGCGGCGCCTCCGCCGCCGGCGTCTTCACGGTTGAAGTGCTGCGCCGGGCCGGGACTTGAAATACCGCCCCAGCGTTGCCTCGCCCGGCGCTCGCGTCGCCAGCGAAACCGCCACCAGCAAACCCAATGAAATCAACGTCACCGGCAACACCGGCATGAACCCCAGCACCGACGTTCCCCGCGCCGTCCGCTCCAGCACCGCCCATTCCCCCCATTGCACCACCACCCCCGGCACGGTCACCACCGCCTGAAACACCGCAATCCCCGCCACCGCCGCCACCGACCACACCGTCGCCGCCAGCGCCCCCCACTTCGTGCTCCGCCGCCAGTACAACGCCGCCCACAACAACGGACACAATGCCGCGAATCCTGTGAATGCATACTGGACAGCCACGTCGAAAATCGCCCCCGGCGCGCGCAGCGCCACAATGTACGCCACCACCGTCACCCCCACCACGAACCCTCGCCCCGTCAGCACCTGCGCCGCCTCCCCGAATCGCTCCTTGCCCCCATAAAACGCGAACAGATCCTCCGTTACCATCGTTGACAGCGCCAGAATCTGCGAGTCGCTCGCCATCACCGCCGCCATGATCCCCGCCCCAAGCAACCCCGCCAGCCACAGCGGCGCATACTGTTCCAGAAGCAGCAGGAGCACGTCATCCCCCGCCGCCTGCCGCTGCAACTGCTCCCGTTGCTCCGGCGCCGCACCAGGGAGCGCCGCCCGCGCTTCCAGTTTCGCCTGAATCCCCGGCACCTCCGTCGCCCGGTTCGCCATCACCCCCAGAAACACCGACGGCAACCACACCGCCATGATGCACAGCGGATACAGCACCACCGTCTTCCGGAATGCCGCCATCTTCTTGGCCGTCAGGCAGAAAATCGCCATGTGCGGAAACGCAATCGACGACAAAGGAATGAACATGTAGCTGAAAAAGTACGCCGGCGACACCTTCTCCCGCGTCAGCATCACCGCCTGCTTCGCCTCCGCCAGCATCCCCTCCACCGCCGGAGCAAAGCCGCCCATCCCATAGCCGATCACCACGATCGTCACGCTGCCAAAACTCAAAAAAAGGATCGTCTGGAACGTGTTCACCCACGCCGTCCCCCGCATCCCGCCGAAAAACACGTAACTCATCACCACGATCGCCACCACCGCTCCCCCCACCCAGTACGGAATCATGCCCCCGCTGATCGCGCTCAGCGCCGCGCCCCCGCCCATCACGCTGATGATGATGTACGGCACCAGGAATACCGTCTGCACCACCGTGATGAAACTCCCGATGTGCCCGCACTCCCACCGGTCCCGCATCATCTGCACCGGCGTGATGAACCCGTGCTTCTTGCCCAGCGCCCACAACCGTGTGCCAAAGAAGAATAGCGTCAGCGGGATCACAATCGCCGAACTCGAAGCCATCAGACTGAACGTCACCACCCCGTTCGCGAAAGCGTGCCCCGAGGCGCCCAGAATCGTGAATGCCGTCATGTTCGTCCCGAACAATGACAGCAGGAAGACTGTCGTCCCCAGCGACCGCCCCGCCAGGAAGAAGTCCTCCGCTCCCCCGCCTCCGCGCCGGAACGCAAAGATCCCAATGTAGAAAACGGTCGCCAGATAGCCGAACACCAGCAGCGTTGGGATCAAGCGCCGCGCTCCTGATCATCCGCCGCCACTTTCGCCTCGGCCTCCTCCTCTTCCGGCCACGCCCACTTCACCAGCACCGCCATCATCGCCGAGGCCGCCACGCAATAAAACATGTGATACCAAAGCCCCACCGGCAGGAATCCGAACAGCAGGGGCCGCGCCTCTCGCCAGAACCAGAAGTCCTGATGCAGGATCAAGAGAGTAACCACGAGGATAGTCAGCGTCGCCTGTCTCATTTCTATCGATTCTGGGCCCCGGTCCGTCTGTCGTTACATGTCATGTTGTCACAACGCCGCACGCGCCCGCATTGTTACACTGAAGGTTCCTTGATGAAAAATCTACTGTGGACGGCTTCGTTCGTCCTGTTCGCCATTCCCCTCTCCGCTCAAACTGCGGGCCGGCTTGCGGGCACCGTCACCGATGCCACCGGCGCCCCCCTCCCCGGTGCGACCATCACCGCCGAACAAACACCCACGGGCCTCTCCCGCTCGACCCAGTCCGACAACGAAGGCCGCTATCTCTTCCCGAGCCTCCCCCCCTCCCTCTACCGCCTTCGCGCCACCCGCGACGGCTTCCGCCCCATCGTCCGCGAAGATATCGAGTTGACCGTCGCCGCCTCCCTCACTGTCGACCTGACCCTCCAGGTCGGCGGTATTGACCAGCAGATCACCATCACCGACCGCCCCTCGCTCGTCAATACCCAAACCTCCGAACTCAGCTTCCTCGTTGGCGAG
>DNFG01000512.1:607-13382 GCA_003487005.1 Bryobacterales bacterium | reverse complement strand
CCTTTCGGCCCCGGGGCCGAAAGGTCCCGGGGCTTTTATTTGGATTGGCTCCAGTTCGCGGGGAACTAGAACTTGTAATACAGACCGAACTGGATGATCCGGCGGCTGGAGGCCGTCGCGGTGATCCGGCCGAAGGTGGCGGAGTTGATGTCACCGCCGTTGAAGTAGAAGCTCGGCGTGTTCGTCAGGTTGAACCATTCCGAGCGGAACTCCAGGCGCTGCCCTTCGGTGATCGGGAACGTCTTCAGGATCGCGAGGTCGGTGTTGTAGAACCGCGGACCCGAGAAGTAGTTCCGCTGCAGGCCGGCGATCATGCCGGGGGCGGGGTTGTAGAAGATCTGCCCGTCGAAGGGGGCGCGGCCGTCGGGAGCCACACCGCGGCCGTCGGGGCCGATCGCCGAGGCGGAGACGAAGTAGGGGCCGTCCGGCGTCATCCGGAAACTCAGGATGTCGTCCAGCCGCGCCTTGTCGGTCAGCACGAAGGCCGTGTTGTTGGCCGAGCGGGCGGTCCGGTTCAGGGTGCCGCGCGGGGCAGTGATCGAGAACGGGTTGCCCGACTGGAGCGTCATGAAGCCCGAAACCGACCAACCGCCGAACATCTGATTGAGGATCGGGTTGGCGATGTCAAACTTCATCCCCCGGCCGAAAGGCAGATCCCACACACCGTTCACCTTGAAGGCGTGCGTCAGATCGAACGGCACGCGGCCGCGCTCGATGCCGGGGTTCTGCATGTCGAGGAAGGGCTCGAAGCGGGTCTGGCCGTCGCCGGAGGCGTCGGACATGACTTTGGAGTAGGTGTAGTTCGCCTGCATCTGGAGGCCGCCGCGGAAGGTCCGGCGGTAGTCCATCTGCAGCCCGTGATAGGCGGCGGACGAGTAGTTCGACACGGAGTTCGTGCCGAGGGCGTTCGGATTATTGAAGAAGCTGAACGGGCCGTTCAGGCGGTTGATCTGATACGTGCTCGCCAGATTGCCGACTTCACCGCGCTGGATGTTGCCGATGATCGTGGCGTTGGTCAGCAGGCCACCCGAAGGCAACTGCGCGAAGAACGGCAGCGGCTGCGAACCCGGGATGTTCGGATTGTAGGCCGGCAGGAAGGTGTTGTTGACCGCCAGGGAGCGGAGGCCGTTGTTGTACGCCCGCATGAAGTCCGAGAAATACCCGGGCAGTTCGCTTTCGCGCACGAGAACCTGGTTGTAGTCGAATGCGCGCCACTGTTTGACGGCGCGATTGCCGACGTAGCGGACATCGAGGACGCCTCGGGCCACCTCACGCTGAATGCCGAAGTTCCACTGCATCACATAGGGAGTGCGCAGATTGGGGTCCGGCATGCCGAATGCGGTCTGGGCATCCGCGGCGTAGTTCTGGGCGAAGGTGCGCGGCACGACGAAATTCGGCACCGGCACGGCGGTCGGATTCGACGCACGCGATACCAGATTCTGCACCGAAACACCCTGGGCCAGGCCGGAGTTGGTGTTCACGTTGTTGCGGATCGTCTGGATGAAGTCATCATTCGGGAACTGGGTGGAGAACCCGGCGCGAATGACCGTCTTGTTGTCGCCGAAGGGCTGGTAGGCGATGCCGACGTTCGGACCCAGGTTGTTCAGGTCGTTGCCGTAAAACGGCCGGTTCAGGACCGTCCCGGCGAAGTCAAGAACGCTGTTGGGGTTCATCAGAGCCTGGATGAACGTCTGGCCGCCATCCAGCCGGGGCAGAAGGCCGAGGCCGTCCTTGTCGGTGACCCGCGTGTAGGTCTCCCAGCGCAGGCCGAGCGTCAACGTCAGCTTCCGGCTCATTCGCCAGGTGTCGTTCACGTAGAAGGCGAAGTTGTTCATGCGGTAGCGCCGCAAGTTCGTCGCGCCGTCCACGAAGCCCGAATCCACCGACGTCACGTTGAACGTCTGCGCCACGCTGGTCAGGAAGCCCGCGTGCAGCGACAGCAACCCGTTCGCAATGCCGACGTCCGTGGCCCGCAGACCGGGCACGTTGGCCGTGGTCAATCCGTTCGGGTTCGCCGTACTCACGCCCATCGCGTAGACGGGAATGTTCCCGGCGTCGTTGAACGGATCGGTATTGATCTTCTGGAACTGGAACCCGAAGGCGATGCTGTGCTTGCCCTTGAACCAGTTCGCATTGTTCTGGAAGTTGTAGGTGTCCGTCTGCCGGCCCTGTGCACGGAAAGTGTTGACGGGATTATTCACCAGGGGCAGCGTGAAGATTGCGCGGCCAAAGGCTTCATCCGTCAGGAACTTCGCCGGCGTCAGATTGAAGCCGCCACGCAGTTCGTTCGTGAACCCGGGCGTCGGCGAGAACCGCCACGTGCCCTGCGTGCCCGTCACCGCGCCGTCATTCTTCACCTTCGGCGCCGTCGAGTAGTCGTTCGCCAGGTCGGGCCGGTCCACGATGTCCCGGTTCCACAGCATGGTCCACGAGAACACGTTCTTCGGGCTCGCCACATAATCCACTTTGCCGGTCATGTTGTCGCGCGTCCGGTTGTTCTGGATGTTGAACTGGTAGCCGCCCGTGTTCAACCCGTCACCGATGTCGGTCCGGTTGATGTTCGAGGCGTCCGGAATCTGCCCGATGAACTGCTGCATCAGCGGATCGGCATTCACGCCAACCGTTGTCAGCGGGTTGATCGTCCGAACGTTGCCCGCCGTGTCGCGATAGCTCAGAATCCCCTGGCGCGCGCTCTGCGTCAGAATCGTGCGCGTCGCGTTGGACTGCTGCCGCAGACGGAACAGCTCATAGTTGCCATAGAAGAACAACTTGTCTTTCAACACCGGGCCGCCCAGCGAACCGCCCGCCTGATTCTGGTTCAGGAACGGACGCGCCGTCCGGTTCCGGTTGCCGAACCAGGTGTTCGCCGAAGCGATGTTGTTGCGGTTGTACCAGTACAGCGATCCGTGATACTCGTTCGTGCCCGAGGGCGTCACGAATTTGATCTGCGAAGCGCCCGAACCATCCGCGGCGGTCGTGTTCGACGTCGTGATGGTCATTTCCGCCACCTGGTCCATCAACAGCATGTTCGGCAGGAAGTCGAGGCCGTTGGTGCGAATGAAGTTGTCCTGAATGTTGATGCCGTCGATGGTCACGTTGGTGAACGACGGACGCATGCCATTGATCGAAGTGTTCGAGCGGTTATTGTAGTTCACGCCCGCCTGCGTGGTAATGAGGCCGAGAGGCGAACGATTGAGCGTCGGCAGACGCCGGACCTGCTCGTTCGTCACCGACGTCGCGATTTCCGCGTTCGAGGTCTGCACACCCTGCACTTCGGCGGTGACTTCCACCACCTCGGCTTGCGTGCTTACTTCCAGGGTAAGTGGCGGCAGGGACAAGGTGAGACCCGCATCGACCTTGATGCCGCGCAGAATCTGCTTCTGGAATCCCTTGGCTTCCACGGCCAGGTCGTAGTTGATCGGCCGGACGCCAATGAACTGAAAGAGACCTTCCTGGTTGGTTTCCTGTACCGCGATCGGCGTGGCGCCGCCCTGTACGAGCAGTTGAATGCTCGTTCCGGGAATCGCCGCACCTGACGCATCCAAGACTCTACCGGAGATCTGCCCGGTGCCCTGTGCGAAGAGCGCAGTGGCTGCCAGCAGTCCCATGAGAATTCTTAAGCTTCGTTGGAGCAATGTATTAACCTCGCTGATTGGTGACTCAGGATTGAGGCTTTCGGCCCTGACTACGAAGGGTGATTCGCGCCAATGGCTTACGATCCTGCCCGATCTCCTCCAGTACGGTCCTGAAGGTTTCGCGCCCGAAGTGACAAAACAGACTTGCCACAGGGACAGCGTACCCCTGAGATCTCTAGTAAATAGAATAGCGAGAGTTCACAGTCTGATGAACGAGATTGAGAATATCTTTTGACGTGAACCCAAAGAGGCTATCTTTAGATTAACCAGCACGGCAGTGACTTATTGTATGGCAAGAATGCCGTAGCGTGGCGCCAATTCGACTTTTTGGAGGGTTGCGGGCAATTTAACGGTCACCTGAACAGGTTCAGCATCTGACTTAATCCATCGAACGATGGGCTCCTTGCGCCCCGCCACGCGGATCTCGACGGGCACATCGACGGAGAAGTCTTCGGGCACTCCGGACTGACGAAGAGTGAGGGAGAGGACGCTGCCCTTCACCGAGTGACTGAGCGACAGGTGGGGAAGTCCGGTGCCGTAGACCCAGTGGTCGAAGAAATCGATGAGAGCGCGGTCGGGGATGCCGGCGGGAAGGAATTCAGCGCACAGTTCGCGGAATTCCTCATTGTTTATAGCGCGGTAGGCATAGCGTTCGCGAAGGGCGCGGAGCATGTTGAGGAACGGTTCGTCGCCCATTCTGCGACGGAGCATGTGGAGAATCCAGGACCCCTTGTCGTAGGTGATGGCTCGCCATGGGTCGGGCTGGGCGCCGGTCCGGAGGCGGAGACCCCAGGTAATTGGCCCGGTGGATTCGAGGGGTTGACCGTTGGCGGCGGTTCTGGCCAGTCCGTCGCGGTAGGCGGCGAGTACGTTTTCGAGGGCGCGGGCACCTTTGCGGCGTTCGAGGATGAGGAGGGCGGTATAGTTGGCCAGAGCCTCCTGGAGCCAGTCGTCACGGTAGGTGGAGGCGGAAACCAGATTGCCCCACCATTGGTGGGCGGCTTCGTGGGCGTAAAGGATTTCGCTATAGAAGATGTGGGATTCAGCGCCGCGCACCTCCTGCGGGCGGACGGATTCGTCGAGGAAGGCGAGGGTGGAAAGGTAGAGCAGACCCGGGAAGCCCTGACCGAAGAATCCGGGGATGGGTGAGACCGTGAGGACAGGCAACGGCGGGGGACCGAATTGGGAGGACATCCACTCCATGGCGGATGAGATCTCGTCAGCGAGGCTTTTCATGCGGGCGCGGGGATCCGGGGCCGGCGGCGGAGGCATGGCGATCACCTGCGGCCCCCTCCGCGGGGGGCCGCCCCTGGTGGGGTAGGCCGGTGGGGCTGGGATGATGAGGGTCCGCCCCTCGGGTTGAAGCGCGCGTTCTGCGCGCCTGTTGGCGAAGACCTCGACGTTGATTCCGCCTTTCTGGATCGCGACCGAATCGTACTCACCCAGGTTGAACCCGGCCAGACGGACGGGATTGGCGGCCTTGCGGTGGACTTCGCGCCAGGGGCCGTCGACAGTATTACTGATGAGATCTCCGGTGGCCACGAGTTGCAGGCGCGAGGGGACCCGGAATTTGAGATCGAACGTGGCATAGTCCAGGCCGCGGGCGGGGTACCAGTTGGTGCGGGCGCCCACGAAATAGACACTGTTGCCCGCATCAAGGATCACTCGGCCCTCGTGGCGGAACTCGAGTTCATAGCGCCGCCCGGGGTGCATGGGTTCCGGAAGCGCGATCAGGAAGGGTTCGTTGCCATTGCCGCCGATGAGCATGGCGCGGAGGCTCTCGCGACGGAAGACCTCGACCGGTTGGCCGTCGAGCAGAGCGGCGGTGACCTCCATGGCCGGGGCGATTTCGAAGCTGAGGGCGCCGCGAAGTTCGCGGGCGGGGGTCCAAGAGACGCGGGTTGACGCTTCGAGGCGGAGGTCTTCATGGACGGTGGCTTCAATTCGGAAGTCATCCAGTTTGCCGGGCACGGGAGGGAGAGTGTGCTCACGGGCGCGTTCGCGTGTTTCGAAGCTGGCCCAAATATCAAAACCGGCGGCGCCTGGACGGCTGGAAACGGCGCCGAGGGTCATTTCCTCCCGAGAGGTGGGATCGTGGACGAGATCGAAATTGCCGAGGCGCGTGCCGGTGATCCCGGCATAGAAGATGCCCTGCGCCGGGTCCTGATTCAGGAGATCGTGGACAAGGCGGACCTGGAAGCTCTGACCGAGGTTGCGGGCCACGCCGGCGAAGCGGGATTGGAGCAGGAGGCCCATCTCCGGATCGCGCCGGGTGAGGGGGCGATCAAGGAGTTCGGAGCGCCACTGATCAAGTGAGCCGTCGGTGGCAACGAACAAGGCCTGCCGGAAGTGTTCATTGAGGTTGGGGGTGCCGGTGTAGGCGGCGAGGGATGCGCGTTCGCCGCGGTCCGGAGGCCGCAGGAGGATTTCGGCGTCGTTGATCGCATCAGGCGCATAGAAGGCCGCGACGGTGCGGACCCCCTCGACGGGTTGGCCGAAAATGAGGTAGCCGTCAGTCAGGTAGAAGCGGGCGTCGCCGCGGAGGAAGGTCATTTCCCGGACGCGATAACATTCGGCTTCGTCCAGTACGGTTGCCCGGAGTTCGGCGGCAATGCGCGCGGCCTTCTCGGCCGGAAGGGGGGCCGTGAGCAGGGTGAACAGAAGGATCCATCGGATCGTCACTCTTCCAGTTTAGGGCCCTGGGGAAGCGGAGGCATCGACGGGACCGGCCACCCAGCGCGGCGAACGGAGGCGCAAAGTCAGTGGACCCGCGTCCAGCGGAGGGACGGGCAGCCGGAGAACCCAGACGGAGCGCAAGGCTTCAGCCAGATCAAGGAAGGCTCCGGCGGAGTCCGAGGCGCGCCGCCCGCCTAGCCGGTAGATGCGGGTGGCTGGTCCCGCTTCGGCCAACGCGGCCCCAGGCGCGGCCTCGTCGCCGAGCAGGACGATGTGGGTCCAGCCGCCGGGTCCGGCCGCCGGATCGAACGACGCCTCGCAGCCGCACTCGCCCCGCACGCTGGCCCAGCGCTGCTCCCATTCGTGCCGGGCTTCTCCGGGAGCGGTGATGAACAGGACCCGGCAGCCAGGACCGGGGGATTCGACCACGGCCCGGTAGTCCCAGACAGGCGTATCGCCGGCCCAGGGCTGCAGATGCCCTCCCCTCAACTCGGGGCCCGCCCCTGGCGCAACCGCCTCAATCTCGATCTGGCCGCCGGCGACGCGCGAGGAGAGGACCCGAAGCCGGCCATTGCTCGCGCGGCTCAACATCTCGGCCTGGCGCAACCGCACCAGGGCAGCCAGCGACCCACGCAGCGAGGCCATGTCGTTTCTGAATTTCAGCCGCCACTGCCGGATGAAGACATGGAACCGGATGTCGCCACTGCGGCCCATTCCCCAGAATGCGGCGAGGCGGACCAGCCCTTCCCCCTCTTCAGCCTTGCGGACCAGCCCACCCAATGCCCTTTCATCTCCGGCCAGCGACAGCGCCACAAGTGCGTTCACCGCGACGCGATGACTGGGATCCTTCGTCATGGCCCACAGCCGGTCGTCCCAGCCGTCGCGCGACGGCGGCGGAGGCGGTTGTGACCACAGCGCTTCAATGGCGGTGGCCCTGACACGGGCATCTTCATCCAACAACAGCGATTCCCATAAAGGCTGGAGCCGGAACAAATGCCCGCAGATCTGTGCAAGCCGGGCGCGGCTTCGGGGACTGAGCCCAAGTGCGGATTGTTGAGCGGGCAATAGGGAGAGGAGCTTCTGAATCGTCTCAAGGCATCCGGACGGAATCCCCATTCCAGGACGGGCGAACGCATCCCCCGGAGTCGCGACCTCCTGGACAGAAAGCTCTCTCTCGAGCCCCGGGTGCATCGCCTGTCCGAGTTGGACAATTCCTCCGGCGAGACCCGGATCCTCCGCCGCCACATCGCGGATCAGTCCGGGCAGCCAGCCTCGGGTCGTCAGCATCGACAGGAGCTGACGGGACTCAGCGGTATCATTACAGTTCCGCAGCGACGCCTTGGCCCATTCCAGGAAAAGCGAAGGCGCGCTGTCAGCCATGTCCCTCAAGCCGGCAACCCGGCCCGGATCATCCGGACTTACGAGTGACCGAAGCCATGCACAGTCCTCCTGAGCTGCCTTCATGAGCCGCTTATCGGCTCAACAGAGGACTAGATGAACATTTCCTCGTCGTGCGTGGCCTGAGCCACCGAGGGACGCCGTCCGCCCAGGAACGTCGTGAATGCAGTCCGGATGCCGTTCATCACACCCGAAACCTCACGAACGGGCCGCATGACGCCCGAATGCAGCGTGTGAACCACCTCCTGCACACGTTGCAGCGAGTCCTCCAGCACCAGTTCCGCCCGCTCGGCCTGAATCCGCAAACGGCCGGTGACCTCTTCGCGAGCGGCGTTGAAGTGCTCGAGTTGGGACTGCGACTGCTCGAGCAGCGACTTCGACCGCTCCCCCACATCGCGCACCATCACGGAGGTCTCCGCAATCGCGGCGCGGGCTTCCTTCAATGTGGACATGGCTTCCGGAACGAGCGGCTCGATCTTGGCCTCGAGCCGCTTCACTGCCCGGAACATCCCGACGGAGGCCACCGCACTCAACAGCAGCGAGATCGAAGAGATCGCCACCGCGATCGCCATCAGCAGAAATGTCGTCTCGGATTGTGCCATGAATGCTTGACCTCCCCCTTCCAACCTACACTCCTTCGATCAGGTCGTCGGCCGTGGGCGCCGGCGCGGGCGGGGTGGCTACGCTCTCGCGGTAAGCCTGACGGCCCGCTTCGACCGCCGAAACAATCTGCTCCTTTTGCCTTTCCATGGTGCGCTTCCCGCGTTCCACCAGTTCCTCGGCATCGTGCAAAACAGCGTTCGTGCGCCGTTTCACATACTCCTTGCCCTCGTCCGTCTTGCTCTTCAGCAGTTGACGCGTCTCTTCCCCGGATTTCGGGGCAAACAGGATGCCGACCGCCACCCCCAGGCCCAATCCCAACAGGAAATACGGAATTTTTTTATCTTCTTCCATGATTCGTCTCCTTTCTGCCGTGCCAGAACGACTCTTGCAGTCTCCAGTGTAACCCACGTAAGTTGGAGGGGCGGGATCAGAAAAGCGTTTCCGCCAGACCCCTGCCATGGCCCTTCGCAAGAAAGCCGCGCCCCTCGATTCCTCCGCCTTGAAGGACTATGCCGTCCGCCTGCTCATGGGCCGCGCCCTCACCACCGGCGAACTCCGCCGCAAACTCGCCGCCCGCGCCGCCGAACCCGCCTCCGTCGACGAGGTGATCGCCAAATTGAAGGACTATGGCTATCTCGACGACGCCCGCTTCGCCGAACATTTCGCCGGCGCCCGCGCCGGAGGTGGCCGCTATGGCGCCCAGCGCGTGCTGTCCGACCTCCTCAAGAAACGCGTCGCCCCCGCCACCGCGCGCTCGGCCGTCTCCGGCGCCTACGCCCAGATCGACGAAACCGAACAGGTCGAACAGTTCCTCGAACGCAAGTACAGAGGCAAGGATCTCGCCGCCCTTTTCCAGGATCCCCGCCAGCTTGCCTCGGCCTACCGCCGCCTCCGCACCGCCGGCTTTGCCTCCGGGCCGTCCATTCGCGTCCTCAAACGTCATGCCGACGCCGCCGAACAACTCGAAGACTTCGAGGAATAGCTACTTCAGCCGCCCCGAGGCCCACAGCATCGCATTCCGCAGCAGTCTCTGAAACCAGGGGTTCTCGTGCGCCTCGCGCCCGTGTCCCAACTGGATCACCACCACCCGCGCCGGCTTGTACGGGCTGATCCAGCCGATCACTTCATTACTCGTCGCCTCGCTCGTGGTCAGCAGCGGCAGAATCCCCGGCGCCTGCCAGACTCCCTTGTACGTCTCGTCCCGGATCCACATCGGCGGCAACCCGCGCACCACGGGATGATCGGCGGCGGGACGCGCCTCCAGGTCCACATCGTGCTTGTACGTCGAGCCCTTCCCGAAACCCTCGCGATCCTTCAACAGGTACAGCCCGCCCGCCATCTCGCGCCACCAGTCCCAGTCCTGAAAATTCGCCAGCGCGTGGTGCAGCACCACGATCCCGCCGCCCGCCTCCGCGTACGCCCGCAGGTTCTTCCTTTGATCCTCCGGCAACTCCTGCACCATGTCGTACATCACCACCACGTCATAGCGTTTCCGCAAATCGCCGCGGTACGCCACCGGATGGGGATTCACGTTCACGCGCAGGTCCCGGCTCCCTTCAAACACGCGGTACAGCGAAGCATCATGGTCATGTCCGCCCACCACCAGCAGCGCCCGTACCGCGTTCTTGTCCTTCGGCTCCAGAGCCAGTTCCGGCGGGATCGTCACCTTGCCCGTGGCCGCCCATTCCACGCCGCGCGCGAACGAATCCACAAACCCCTGCGCCATCATCGCCGCCACGTCGTGCCCCAGCGCCGTGTGAAACACCCGTCCCCGCCCGTATTCGTTCGTCCACAGAATCGCCTCCCGCTGCCCCGTCCCGTTCACCGCCGGATCATCGAACGCCCGCGCCAGAATCCGGATCGACGGCGACAGCACGAACCGCGAATACAACTCGTCCGACACCCTGAACTTTGCCGGCAACCCCGCCGCCACCGGGTGCGCCGTCTCCGTCCATTCCACCTCGAAAACGTGCCGCCGGGAATGGCCCGTCCGCTTCTTCCCCTTCGCCGCATCGCCGTTCTGCCACCGCGCGCCCAGCATCTTCTCCCACTCAGCCCACGGCTTCTCGTACACCTCGCTCCGCCCCATCTTCGCCGTCAGCACCGGCATCACCCCGAACGGATATGACGCCGCGTGCACGGCCACCAGCCCCTTCCCTTCCCGGACGAACGCCGCCACCGCCTCCTCCGCCTGCGCCGCCCACCGCGGCCCGCAATAATCCGAGACCAGCACATCGTACGGCCGCAGCGTCTCCGCCGTCAGCCCCGCCGGCTCTTCGGTCACCCGCACATCGAACCGCCCTGTCGCCTCGAGAATCCGCCGCAGATGCGCCGTGGACGCCCGCCAGTCGTGATTGTTGCGCCCGCTCAGGATCAGCACGCGCGTCTTGCCCGCCTCGAAAAAGAACTCGTCCTTCAACTCCTGCCCCGGCGCCGCCGCCGTCCCCGCCAGCAGCAGACCGCTAATCCACCACGCGCAGTGCATCGTGCTCATCGTAGGCCTCCAGAATGGTCTTCAGATGGTGCAGGCTCCGCTCCGCCTGTTCCGGTGTCCCGCACTCCACCGACAACACGCCGTTGTAATTCGCCGACCGCAGAATCTCCGTCACCTTGCGCCAGTTGATCACCCCGTCGCCGCACGCACAGCCCACCGGCGTACCCGTCAACTTGCCCCGCAGCACTTCGCCCGTCCCCGGATCGATATCCTTCGCGTGGACGTGGACCACCCGGTCCGCCACCGCTTGCAGTCCCTCGTACGGGTCCGCCCCGCCCAGCCACGCATTGCCCGTGTCGTAGTTCACCCGCAGCATCGGCGAATCCACCAAATTGACGATCGACAACAGCCCCTCCGTCGTCTTCGTGATCTCCTGATGCGGCTCAATCGCCACAAAGACGCCATGCCGCTCCGCCGTCCGCAGCACCGTCTTCAGCGTGTACTTGATCACGTCCAGCGCTTCCTCGCGTGTCACCCACGGCGGACGGATCCCCTCGTCCGTGTTCACCACCCGCGTCCCGATCGCCGCCGCGAACCGGATCGCCCGCTCCAGCCAAGGCACCGAAATCTCCGGCCGCATCAACGGCGCGTGCGACGAAAGCCCCGAGGCCCGCAGGCAATACTGCTGCATCAGATCGCGGATATACAGCGGATCTTCGTCCAGCGAAACCGAATGAAAATAGCCCGCTTCGCTCAGCAGTTCCCTGCCATTGTGGACCATCGGCTCCACCCACTGGTAGCCCATCCGCGAGGCCCGGTCCAGCCCGGCCAGAAACGGCTTGTCTTCACACCGGATGAATTCAAGATTAATTCCAGGATAAATTGTCATCATTCTTCCTTACAGTGTCCACTCCGGCCGCCAGTCCACGCGCTGCCGCGTCCGGTAGGCCATGTTCATCAGATGGCACGCCATCGCCCCGTAGTGCCCGTCATAGACCGTCGCATTCGGCTCTTTCCGCGACTTGACGCACGCCAGGAAATTCGCCATATGCGCCACTTCCGGCGACCGGTCCAGCATCTCCGCCTCGCCCCCGCCCGCCGGCAGAAACCGCGCCCGGTGCCGGAAAATGCTCAACCGCCCTCCCTCTCCGAAGAACGTGATATCGGCCGACTCCGCCGCCAGCAGATCCGTGATCGTTGCCTCGAACGTCACCGTCAGATTCTCGTGATACTCCACAATCCCATTCACATTATCCGGAGTATCCCGCCCGTCATTGTGCTGATAAATCCCCCCCAGACACACCGCCGACCGCGCCTTCGTCAAGCCCAGATACCAATGCACCACATCCACCATGTGGACAAACAGCCCCCCCGTCTGCCCGCCTGTCGAAAAATCCCAATACGCGAACCGGTTAAAATACCGCTTCGGATCCCACGGAATCTTCGGCAGCCACCCCAGCACCGCGTCCCAGTCCAGCCCTTCCGGCTTCCGCTCCATCCCCGCCGGCGGCTTCGTCAGATAACCCCCATTCGCGTTCCACACCGTCCGCACCATGTGGACCTTCCCCAACCGCCCCGAATCCACCCACCGCTGCTTCGCCTCGATAAAATGCGCCAGCGACCGCTGCTGCACCCCCACCTGCACCACCCGCTTCCCCTCGCGCTGCGCCTTCAGCATCCCCGCCCCCTGCTCCGGCAGCGAGGTCATCGGCTTCTCGACGAACACGTCCTTGCCCGCCTCGCACGCCACCACCGTGATCGGCGCATGCGTGTGATCGAGCGTCGCCACGATCACCGCATCCACGTCCTTCCGCTCCAGCAACCGCTGATACTCGCCGTAATCCGCCACCGTCCCGCCCGCAAACTTCATCGCCTCCCGCCGCCGCACGTCCCACGCATCGCAGATCCCCACGAACTCGCACCCGCCGGCCTGCGCCGCCATCCGCATCAGATGCTGCCCGCGTCCCCCCGACCCGATCACCCCCAACCGCACCCGCTCATTCGCGCCCCACACCCGCGCCGCGCTCGC
>DNFG01000512.1:0-270 GCA_003487005.1 Bryobacterales bacterium | reverse complement strand
CCATCGCCGCCCGCCTCGTCATCGTGATCGCCATCGCCGGTCGCTCCTCTCACCCGAATTCAGACCGCGCACTCCTGTTTGCGGCCATAGCGGTATTGTATGCAACCCGGCAGCCGAACAAAAGTACCTTAGGGCTTGACGTACAGCCCCACCCGGTTCGAGACCAGCGTCCCCAGCCGCAATTCGACACTCCCCAGCCGCGCCTCCCCCGTCAAAGCCGGCACCCGGAACCGCACTTCTCTCAACCCCGGATACCCTTCCAGCGCCTCC
>DNFG01000297.1:9546-9836 GCA_003487005.1 Bryobacterales bacterium | reverse complement strand
CCCCCGCGCGCCCCCCCCAAACTCCACCGATTTGGACACCACCCACTGCCCCCGCGCCCACCGCGCCGCCTCCCGCAGCAACAGCACCCCCGCCCCCACCGCCCAGATCCACTCCAGCGGCCAGCGCCGCTCCGCCGGAGCCTCCACAGGCTCCCCCGCGAACACCGTGATCACTGTCCGCACCGGCGCATCCGGCGCGGCCGCGGGCGTCCATTCCGGCGCCAGTTGCACCGTCAACGGCAGCAACAGCAGCGCCGCGAACACCGCCCGCCACACCAGATGCCGCAAAT
>DNFG01000297.1:1267-9306 GCA_003487005.1 Bryobacterales bacterium | reverse complement strand
GGGGGGCCGGGGCCCCGGCCCCCCCCCCCCCCCCCCCGCAACCCCCCCCCGCCACACCAGATGCCGCAAATCCGCCGACCCCTTCCGCAACACCACCACCGCCGCAAACGCCAGCGCCAGCAGCAACGTCGATTTCGCGACCCACGGCAGGAGTTCCATCACTTGCCGTCCTTTCGCGCCTTCTCGATGATCTCCGTCAGCCGGTCCAACTCCTCGCCCGGCAGGTTCGCCGAACGCTCATCCAGCAGCGCCGCTGCCGCCGCCCCCGCCGATCCCCCGAAAAACGTGTCCACCAGGTGTTGCAGCGCCGACCGCCGCGCCTCCGCCGGACGCACCGCCGGACGGTACACATACCGCAAGTCCTCCGCCTCCTGCTTCACATGCCCCTTCTCCAGCAACGTCCGCAAATGCGTCCGCACCGCCGAATTACTCGGCGGATCCGGCATCGCCGCCAGAATCTCGTTCGCCGTCCCCCGCCCCAACTTGAACAAAACATCCATAATCTGCCGCTCCCGCCGCGACAGCTTCTGGTGCAATGGCGTTCCGTTTGACATGTTGGTTTTTTCGTCCTCTGCTAAAAAACTAACCGATCTGCGCGTGCCTGTCAACTAAAAAATGACCACGCCTGGATAAAGAAGAAGGGGAGGAGATCAGAAGGAGGGGAGGGGACGGAAGATGGCAATCCGGACGCGACAAAGGGGGCGGCCCGCCGCCCCCTGCTCGAAATTAAGCGCGGCCGCGGCGGTAAACCACCCAGCCCAAACCTGCCCCCAGCAACGCCCACGTCGAAGGCTCGGGAATCGGCGCCGAAGCAGACCCCTCCCCGCCCAGAAGCACCTGATTGATGCCGAAGTCAAGATAATCCGCACGCTCAATGGAGAAGCGGGCAAAATAGATGTCCACCCCGTCGCTCACCATCCCCAGAAAGATCGCGGACCCATCGCCAGCACCGTTCGAGTCGCCAGTCCGCGTGTAGGACCCAAGCAGATTGTTCCCAATCCCATACACCGAGATGGTGCCTTCGAAGGGTCCGTACTCATTGCCTTGGATGTTCGCCCCCACCGCCGCAACCGGCGAGGCGAAGGCGAGGGTCAGCGGGGCGTCCTCCCCATACAAGAACAGCACGGCATCGCCGGGACTGAAGTTGCCAGACCAACTGCCAGACTGCTCCTGGCGGAACATGTTCCCGATATCGAGATCGAGGTTCGACACCGTCACGGTCGCGCCCCCGGTCGTCTGGATGTTGAACGAACTGGCTGTCATCGTGTTATCCGGGCCAATCGCGCCCCAGTCAATCGTGTCGGTCACCGTCATGCTGGCAGGACTGCTGATGCCAATGACCGCCGCGCTGGCAGGAGCCAGCACCAGTGCGGAAAGCAAAAAGACCCGCAAGGGCTTGAGTCGGTACATGTGTGTTTCTCCGTTTCAGACTGCGGACCCAAGGTCCGCGAGTTGTTGACAGAGTAGCACGATTTCGCATTCAGCAATCCATCGATAGGGTCGAAACTGGAAATCACAAAGAACCCGAAAACGCAAAACGCGGGGACAGGACACGCAATCCCCAATTCAACCCCCGCCACCCGCCCGCTCGCCACAGCCATGCTACCCTGAGACTTCCTGCTCCCTCATGTCTGACTCAGGCAGTCCTTCCCCGGGCGCACGCTTCGAGCGCCTCCTAGAACTGATGACCCGTCTGCGCGCCCCTGGCGGCTGCCCTTGGGACCGCGAGCAAACCTTCGACTCCATAAAACCCTACACCCTCGAGGAAACCTACGAAGTCCTCGACGCCATCGACCGCCGCGACTTCCCCGCCCTCGCCGAAGAACTCGGCGACTTCCTCCTCCAGGCCGTCTTTTACGCCGAAATCGCCCGCGAACAGGGCCTCTTCGACATCTCCACCGCCCTCGACCACATCAACCACAAACTCGTCCGCCGCCACCCCCACGTTTTCGCCGATGGCGACGCCAGAACTTCCGACGAAGTCAAACAGCGCTGGGACGAGATCAAAAAGACCGAAAAGTCCGCCCCCCAGGGCCTCCTCGACGGCGTCTCCCGCGCCCAACCCGCCCTCGCCGAAGCCGCCCAGATCTCCTCCAAAGCCGCCGCCGCCGGATTCGACTGGCCCGATATCGATGGCGTCCTCGACAAGGTCCGCGAGGAACTCGACGAACTCAAGCAGGCCGCCTCTCCCTCCGAACGCGAAGCCGAACTCGGCGACCTCCTCTTCACCCTCGTCAACGTCGCCCGCTTCCACAAAATCGACCCCGAACAGGCCCTCCGCCGCACCAACCGCAAATTCCGCGACCGCTTCGCCTACGTCGAAGCCGAACTCGAAAAACGCGGCCGCACCGTCCAGCAATCCGCCGCCGCCGAAGGCATCCGCGAACTCGAATCTCTCTGGCAGGAGGCCAAATGCCGGAACCAGTCCTGATCCGCCGCCTCGAAACCCTCCCCGAATTTGAAGAGGCGGTTCGCCTCCAGCAGGAGATCTGGGGCTTCCGCGACATCGAACTCCTCCCCCAACGCCTCTTCGTCGTCGCCTCCAAGGTCGGCGGCCAGGTCCTCGGCGCCTTCGTCGACGAACGCATGATCGGCTTCCTCCTCGCCATCCCCGGCCTCAAACCCGGCAAGGACCACCCCTGGACCTACCTCCACTCCCACATGGCCGGCGTCCTGCCCGAATTCCAGGGCCGCCACATCGGACGTCTCCTCAAGCTCGAACAGCGCCGCCTCGCCCTCGATACCGGCATCCGCCTCATCGAGTGGACCTTCGACCCCCTCGAAATCCGCAACGCCTGGTTCAATATCGAGCGCCTTGGCGCCGTCGTCCGCCGCTATGTCCTCAACCAGTACGGCGTCACCACCTCGGCCCTCCACGGCGGTCTCCCCACCGACCGCTGTGTCGCCGAGTGGTATGTCGACTCCGCCCGCGTCCACGCCATCCTCAGCGACGAACGCCCCGAACCCCTCCCCGTCGAGGCCCGCATCCCCGTCCCTGTCACCATCGATACCCTCCGCCGCGACGACCCCCGCGAAGCCCGCGCCGTCCAGGCCCGCGTCTCCGAACAGTTCGTCGACGCCACCGCCCGCGGCCTCACCGTCATCGGCTTCGAAAAATCGCCCGAATTTGGCACCTATTTACTTGGACCATGGAATTCACCATCAATGCCGTAAGGCTCCACCACATCTCCATGCCGCTGGTTCACTTCTTCGAAACCAGCTTCGGCCGCACCTACACCCGCGACATGATCCTCGTCGAGGTCATCTCGGACGGCGTGTCCGGTTGGGGCGAAGTCACCTGCGGCGAACACCCCTTCTATAACGAGGAGTGGACCGAGGCCGCCTGGATCCTCCTCCGCGACTACCACGGCCCCGCCGTCCTCGGACAATCCTTCGCCTCCCCCGCCGATGTCGCCCCCCGCCTGCCCAAAGTCCGCGGCCACAACATGGCCAAAGGCGGCCTCGAAGCCGCCTGCTGGGACCTCGCCGCCCGCCTCGCCGGCGAACCCCTCTGGAAAACCATCGGCGCCGGCGCCCGCCGCGAAATCCCCTGCGGCGTCTCCATCGGCATCCAGGACTCCATCCCCCAACTCCTCGAAAAGATCCGCACCGAACTCGAAGCCGGCTACCGGCGCATCAAAATCAAGATCAAACCCGGCTGGGACGTCAACGTCATCCGCGAAGTCCGCCGCGAATTCCCCGATATCCTGCTGATGGGCGATGCCAACTCCGCCTACTCCCTCGCCGACATCGACCACCTCCGCCAGTTGGACGAGTTCAACCTGATGATGCTCGAACAACCCCTCGCCCACGACGAAATCATCGACCACGTCCAACTCCAGGCCGCCCTCCGAACCCCCATCTGCCTCGACGAGTGCATCCGCTCCGCCCACCACGCCGAACAGGCCCTGCGCCTCGACGCCGGCCGCATCATCAACATCAAACTCGGCCGCGTCGGCGGCTTCTCCGAAGCCCTCAAAATCCACGACCTCTGCCAGGAACGCGGGATCCCCGTCTGGTGCGGCGGCATGCTCGAGGCCGGCATCGGCCGCGCCCACAACATCGCCCTCGCCTCCCTCCCCAATTTCACCCTCCCCGGCGACGTCTCCGCCTCCCAACGCTACTGGAAACGCGACATCATCGACCCCTGGGTCACCACCACCCCCCACGGCACCATCGAACTCCGCGACGAACCCGGCTTCGGCTACCCCCTCGACCTCGACTTCCTCCAGTCCGTCCGCGTCCGCCTCCAGGATTGTTCGTCCTCGTGACCTACTCGCGCCCCCTTGTCTACGGACTCGTCTGCCTGATGACCTTCATCTGGGGCATCAACTTCGTCATAGCCAAAATCTCGCTCCGCTTCTTCCCCGCCCTGATGATCGGGCCGCTTCGCTCCATCTTTGCCGCCCTCCTGATGCTCCCCATCTACTTCTGGAGCCAGCGCCATAACTCCCGCCGCTCCGAACCCTGGACCTGGCGCGAACTCCCCCTCATCGCCGCCCTCGGCGTCTGCGGCATCACCCTCAACCAGATCTTTTTCATCGTCGGCATGGACAAAACCTCCGTCTCCCACGGAGCCCTCGTCATCGCCACCACCCCCATCGTCGTCCTCCTCCTCGCCCGCCTCCGCGGCCAGGAGATCATCACCGCCCGCGCCGCCGGCGGCATGGCCCTCGCCTTCGCCGGCGTCGCCTCCCTCAACCTCGGCCCCGGCAAGGATGCCCACGGCGCTACCGTCCTCGGCGATCTCCTCGTCTTCCTCGCCGGTTTCACCTTCGCCCTGTTCGCCGTCTTCGGCAAGGAAATCACCCGCCGCCACGACACCATCACCGTCAATACCCTCGGCTATGCTTCCGGCGCCATCGCCGGTCTCCCCCTCCTGTTTTGGCTTGCCCGCGACTTCGACCTCACCTCCGTCCCCCTCGAAGGCTGGTTCTGGATCCTCTATCTCGCCGCCCTCCCCTCCGTCGCCGGCTACATGATCTTCTACTACGCCATGACCCACCTGCCCGCCTCCCGCGTCGCCGCCTTCAGCTATGCCCAACCCGTCATCGCCGCCTCCGCCGGCCTCGCCGTCCTCGGCGAACCCGTCACCGCCACCGTCGCCATGGGCGGCGCCCTCGTCCTCAGCGGCGTCTGGCTCACCAACCGGCGCTGATTTGTCCATTGTATGCGTACAATAGACAAATCCAATCCTCGCTTCGGCCATAATGCCAACATGGGTAGTCTGAAGGGTCAAACCGTGCTGGTGACCGGTGGCGCCAAGCGTATTGGACGCTGTATTTGCAAGCACTTGCATGCCCTTGGGGCCCGCGTTCTGATCCACTACGGAGGCTCCGCCACCGACGCCGAGCACACCGCCGCCGAGTGTGGCGATGCACCCCTTTTTCAAGCGAATTTGGAGCGCGTAGACGACATCCGCAGGCTGTTTGAAGAGGTGGAAACACGCGTTGGAAGGCTCGACGCCCTCGTCAACAACGCCGCCCGCTTCACCCGCATCGACCCCCTCGAAGTCACTGAAGCGCAATGGGATTTCATCCACTCGGTCAACCTGAAGGCCTATTTTTTCTGCGCCCAGCAGGCCGCCCTCCTGATGCGCCGCCAAAACCCCGGCGGAGCCGGAAAAATCGTCAATATCAGCTCGATGGGCGCGTTTCTGGCGTGGCCGGAACATGTCCATTACTGCGCTTCCAAGGCCGGGGTGATCGCGCTAACCCGTGGACTGGCAAAGGCTTGGGCGCCGGCGATCACCGTCAACTCAGTGGCGCCGGGGGTGATCCCCTTCGAGGAGGCCGAAGACCCGGAAATCCAGGCGATGGCCCGAAAGACGCCCGCCGGCCGCCCCGGCACGGGCGAGGACATCGCCGCCGCCGTCGCTTACTTTCTTCAATGTTCTCAATTCGTTACGGGCCAAACCCTGCAGGTGGACGGCGGCCTCGGCCTGCGCTGAAATTCTCCCTCAAGAACTCAAAATCCAGTCCGATGAGGTCAATGTGACCAGCCCATTGGCCCACCGTGCACAGGAACTGCTGGATGCGATGCGGGATTCGCTCGCCTCGGGAGGAAGTATTGAGACCTGGGTCGCATTCGAGACGGCCGAAGGCGGTTTGACGCTGCTGGAGGACTGCCACGACGCGCCGGAATCGTTACGGTGGTCGCGGGGTGCGCAGCGGATCTGGCGGGTGCGCCGGGTCGGCAACCGTTTGATTGCAGAGGGTTTCGCGGGCGATGTGTGCTGCCGTCTGGAGGCTCCGGCACCCCGGTCGGAGGTGACCAGGCTGCTGGAGCGGGCGATTCCCTACGAAGTCAGGCCGGGTTAAGGGCGAGCGCGGAGCGCTTCAGCGATCGAGAATTCGTAGAGCGCGAGGGCTCGAAAGTACTCGTTGAGTGCGCTGACCTGCTTGATTTCGGTGTCAAAAGTGGCCTGTTCGCGCAGGTTGACGAGGAAGAGGTTGCCGTCGCCGAGATTGAAGCGGACGCGTTCGGCCTCTTCGAGCTGGCGGGTGACGTCGAGTTCCTGGGCGAGGACTTCGGCGCGGCGGAAGGCGGCGATCAAAGCGGAGTAGGCGTCGCGGACCTCGGCGGTGATGGTATCGCGGGCGAAGCGTTCGCGCTGATCGAACTGGTTGATGCGGGCGAGGGCGGCGAGTTCACGGCCTTTGGCCTGGCGCCGCTGGTATGGAAGATCGAAGATGATGGAGGCGATGAGGTCGTTGGGGCCTCGGCGGACGATGCGGTCGCCGGTTTCGCGGACGAAGGCGATCTGGGTATCGACGTTGGGGAGGAGTTGGTTCCGGGCGAGGCGGCGGTCGACGTCGACCTGGTCGCGCTGGGCGGCGAAGCGCTGGATTTCGGGGCGGCGGCGAAGGGCGAGGTCGATATCGTCGCGGAGGCGGTCTTCGGAGAGTGCCTGGATGGCGGGGAAGTCGGGGGGGAGTTGGGCGGATTCGGGGAGGACGGGTTCGCCGGAGGCATCGCGGTAGAAGAGGGAGAGTTCGATGGCGGCGAGCTGGAGTGCGCGTTCGGCCTCGACGAGGGTGGAACGGCGGGTGAGGATGGCGCGGAGGTTATCGGTGACGTCGATGGCGGGGATCTGGCCGAGCTGATTGGCTTCCTTGAGTTGGGAGTCGCGTTGTTCGGCGACGCGAAGGACATCGCGGGCGGCGCGGAATCGGCGTCCGGCGGCGATCCAGTCGTAGTAGCGGCGGGTGGCGAACTGGATGATGACGAGGCGTTGCTGGTCGACGCCGAGTTCGGCGACGCGGCGGCCGATGAGGGATTTCTGGAGGGCGGCGCGGCGGGAGTCGATTTCACGGTCGCGGAGCAGGGGGAGGCGGGCGCCGGTGGTGTACTGGCCGAGGGAGTCGGTCTGGAGTTTGCCGTCGTAGCTCGGGTAGGAGCCGCGGCCGAGTTGGTAGCCGGCGAAGACGCTCATGCCCTGCATCTGGGTGTCCTGCTGGATGCCGGCCTTATAGACATCGTTGCGATAGAAGCCGAGGTAATCGCCATCGAAGCCGGACCTGAGTTTGAGGTCGAAGCTGCCTTCGGCGAGGGTGACGTCGGCATCGGCGATGACGCGGTCGACTACCTCGACGCGTGGGAGATCCAGCGAAGGGTCCACGCCGAGGTCGTCGCCGGTGCGCGCCCCGACACCGTGCTCCTCCTGGAGCACCCACCGACCTACACCGCCGGCAAGCGCACCGAGCCCCACGAGCGGCCCGTCGACAGCGGCGGCGCGCCCGTGATCGAGGTCGACCGCGGCGGCAAGATCACCTTCCACGGACCGGGCCAACTCGTGGCGTACCCGATCGTCCGGCTTCCCGAGCACGTGCTCGTCGTCGACTTCGTACGCCGTCTCGAAGAGGCGATGATCGCCACCTGCGCCGACTTCGGTGTGGCCACCGCGCGGGTCCCGGGCCGCAGCGGTGTCTGGCTCCGCGGCGACGAGCTGCGTCAGGAGCGCAAAGTGGGCGCGATAGGGCTGCGGGTCAGCCAGGGCGTGACCATGCACGGCATCGCGCTCAACTGCGATGTCGACC
>DNFG01000297.1:0-940 GCA_003487005.1 Bryobacterales bacterium | reverse complement strand
CCCTGCGGCATCGCCGACGCCGGCGTCACCACGCTCACCCTGGAGGTGGGCCGCCGAGTCGGCGTGGCGGAGGTGCTGCCCGTCCTCCAGCGCCGGCTGGCCGAGCTGCTCGCCTGGGCGCCGTACGCCGCAACGCCCGACTACGACCCGCGGCCCGATCCGGCCAAAGCCGGGCCTCGGATCGAGCTGGTCCGCCCCTGACACCCACTCGCGCCTCCCCGTCATGAACCCCTGGCGCGGTTAGGTTCGGCCGGTGACCGAGGCCATCGTCGAGACCCGCGGCCTGCGCAAGGAGTACACCGGTCGGCGCGGCACCCGGGTCGCCGTCGCCGATCTCGATCTGCGGGTCCCCGAGGGCGAGGTGCACGGCTTCCTCGGGCCGAACGGCTCGGGCAAGACCACGACCATCCGGATGCTCCTGGGGCTGGCGTCCGCCACCGGCGGCGAGATGGCGCTGTTCGGCAGGCCAGTCCCCGCGGCGCTGCCCGAGGTGATCGGGCGGGTCGGGGCGGTCGTCGAGTCCCCGAAGTTCTCGCCGAACTTCAGCGGCCGGCAGAACCTGCTGCTGCTCGCCCGATCGGTCGGCGTCGCCGACCAGCGCGTCGATCAGTCGATCGAGTCCGTCGGCCTGCAGGGCCGCGAACGAGACCGCTACAAGACCTATTCGCTCGGGATGAAGCAGCGGTTGGCGATCGCCGCGACGCTGCTCAAGGACCCCCGGCTGCTGATCCTCGACGAGCCGACCAACGGCCTCGATCCGCGCGCCCGCGACGCGATGCTCGCCCTCATCACCGAGCTCCCCGAGAAGCGAGGCTGCGCGATCATCGTGTCGACGCACCTGCTCACCGACGTCGATCGGGTGTGCGACGCGGCCGTGATCATGCACCAGGGCTCGGTCCGCTTCGCCGGCACGATCGACGAGCTGCGCGCGCGCGGCGTC
>DNFG01000298.1 GCA_003487005.1 Bryobacterales bacterium | reverse complement strand
CCGGACCGATCGCGCAGACGCGCGCCCCCGCCCGGTCCGCCGCCCCACCCCGCCAGAAGTGCCGCACCGCGTTCGCACTCGTGAACACAATCCAGTCGAACGAACCCAGATTCACCGCGTCAAAAGCCAGCGGCGCCAGCGCAATCGCTGGCAACTCCACCACCTCCGCCCCCATCCTCCTCAACTTCTCCGACAACGGCCCCGCCTGCTCCGCCGGCCGCGTGTTCAGCACCCGCAACCCCGCCAGCGCCGGCGCTTCGCCATATACCGCCCGCAGAATCTCTCGCGCCCCGCCCTCCAACAATGCCGCCGCCGCCCGCTCTCCCAATTCGCGCGCTTCCTGCACCGGCGATGCCGCTTCGTGCCGCAGCACCGTCTGTCCGTCCGGATGCGCCACCACGGCCCGCAAATGCAGCAAGCCGTCCGACTCCAGCGCCGCGTGCGCCCCGATCGGCACCTGACACCCGCCGCCCAAACCCGCCAGCAAAGCCCTCTCCGCCGTCACTGCCGCCCGCGTCTCGGCGTGATCCAGCGCCCGGCACGCCTCCCGTGCCGGACCCTCCACCCGCGTTTCAATCGCCAGAGCGCCCTGGCCCACGGCCGGCACCATCCGATCGGGCGTCATCCGCTCCGCGATCCGCTCCGCCCACCCCAGCCGCCGCAGTCCCGCCGCCGCCAGCAGAATTGCCTGATATTGACCTTCGTCCAGCTTCCGCAATCGCGTGTCCAGGTTCCCGCGAATGTTCTCAATCTCGAGATCCGGCCGCAATGCCCGCAGTTGCGCCGCCCGCCGGAGCGACGACGTCCCCACCCGCGCCCCCTCCGGCAATTCCTCCAGCTTCGCCCCGATCATCGCGTCCGCCGTGTCCTCACGCTCCGGGATCGCCGCCAGCGTCAGCCCCGCCGGTAACTCCGTGGGCAGGTCCTTCAGCGAGTGCACCGCCAGATCGATCCGCCCGTCCAGCAGCGCCTCCTCGATCTCCTTCGTGAACAATCCCTTCCCGCCCACCTTCGCCAGCGGCACGTCCGTGATCCTGTCACCCGTTGTCTTGATGATCTCGATCCGGGTCTCCACCCCGAGGGTCTTCAGCCGGGCCTGAATGTGCCGGGCCTGCCAGAGTGCGAGTTGCGATCCGCGCGATCCAATCGTCAAAGTTGTACTCATTCTTCTGTATCCGCCGGTGCATCCAGCCGGAAGACCCGCCGGATTACATTGATCACCTTGTCGCCCTCAGGCCGCGTGGCCGCCCGCCTCAATTCCGTCATCGGCCCGTGCGCGATTTTGTTCAGCAGCGCCCGCGTATATGCCTGCAAGGCCTCCTCCTGCTGGGGAGTCAACTCACCAAACCGCGGCCGCAACCGCTCGAACTCCGCCCGCGAATACGCGTCCAGTTGATGCTGGATCCCGACAATCGTCGGCGTTACTTCCCGCGCCTTCAACCGCTCCAGCAGCCGGGCGATCTCCGCATCGATGATCTCCTCGGCTTGCTCCGCTTCCATCGCCCGCGCCCGGCGGTTCTGCTCCACCGCCCGGCCCAGATCGTCGATGTCATAGAGATAGGCGTTCTCGATCTCGTTCACGTCGGGCGCCACATTTCGCGGCACGGCGATGTCGATCAGAAAAACCGGCCGGTTCCGCCGCCGCTCCAGCACCCTCTGCATCTCGTCCTTCCGCAGCAGATAATCCGGCGCCCCCGACGACGTCAACACAATATCGATCTCGTGCAGCCGGTCCCGGAACGATTCGTAGTTCAACACCTGCCCGCCAATCGCCAGCGCCATCTGCTCCGCCCGCGCGCGCGTCCGGTTCGTCACCAGAATCAGCCCACACCCGGCGGTCATCAGGTGCCTCGCCGCCAGTTCGCTCATCTTCCCCGCCCCGATCAGCAACACCCGCTTGTCCCGCAGATTCCCGAAGATCTGCCGCGCCAGGTCCACCGCCGCCGACGACACCGACACCGCCGATCGCGCAATCCCCGTCTCGGACCGAACCCGCTTCGCCACCGCGAACGCCCGCGTCAACACCGAGTCGAGAAACCCGTACAGCGATCCCTGCTCCCGCGCCGCATTGTACGCGCTCTTCAACTGCCCCAGGATCTGCGGTTCGCCCACCACCATCGAATCCAGCGACGACGCCACCCGGAACAGATGCCGGATCGCGTCCCGGTCTTCGTGCCGGTAGAGATACCCCGCCAGCCACTTCGGATCCAGCTTCTGCCGCTCCGCCAGAAACTCCGTCACTCGCTCCGCCGCCGATTCCGACTCCGCCGTCACCGCAATCTCCACCCGGTTGCATGTCGACAGGATCATCGCTTCCTGGACTCCAGCCCGCCCCCGCAACTCCTCCAGCGCCGCCGGTAACTCCGCTTCCGGAAATGCCAGCCTCTCGCGCACATCCACCGGCGCGGTGTGGTGACTCAGACCTGTCAGAAGAACTTTCATGCCCAAACTACGGTCATCGTTCCAGTAACGGGCGCAATCCCACGTGCGCCGCCCAAGTCATCGCCGCGAATCCAACCACTGTCAATGCCAGCACAGCCGCCTTCCGGCCCCGCCAGCCTGCCGACAGCCGCAAAAATACCATCAGCAGATAGAATCCCCACGTCACCAGCGACACTGCGATCTTTGCTTCGGAAATCCACTGTGTTCCCGATTCGATGAACGCCCATGTCGATCCCGCCACCACCGCCAGCGTGATGGCCACGAAACCCACGCTCATCGACCGCGTGATCAGGGTGTCCAGCGTCTCCAGCGGCGGCATCCGGTCTCCCGGGAACAGAGACCAGAACGTCGAAGGCGCCTGCTTCCGCTTCAACCGCCTCTCCTGCACCAGGTAGAAGACCGCCGCCCCCGCCGAGATCAGCAGCCCCGCATACCCGATCAACACCAGCAGAATGTGCGCCAGCAGCCAGGCGTCCCGCACCCGCGGATCCGCCCACCCGCTCACCGGCGTCCCCATCGACCCGATCAGCGTGAGCAGAAACACCAGCGGGAACACAAACACGCTCAAACCGGGAAACTCGTAACGCCAGTGCACGAACAGAAACACCAGCGCCAGCAACAGCGCGCATAACGACGCCGTCTCGAAGAAGTTGTTCGCCGCCAGATGACGCAATGCCACCGAATGCTCCACGATCGACACGAAATGCAGCACCGCCCCCACCACAAACAGGGGCAGGGCCACCCGGAACAGCCGGGTTTCGCGCCGGAACAGCGTCAAAATCGCGTCGACCAGTCCCGCGGCGTACAAAACCACCGCCAGACGCAGCCAGAACACACTCATTTCGGGCAATGGCGATCCCCTGCGGTCAAGTCCCTCACAACCCGATTGTAACCCGCCCCAGCCATGCCAAGATGAGGGCATGACACTGAATCTCAAAGGGAAATCCGCTCTCGTCACCGGCGGCGCCCGCGGCATCGGCCGCGCCATCGTCGAAATGCTCCTCTCCGCCGGCGCCTCGGTCGCTTTTTGCGGTGTCCGCGAAGAGTCCGTCCGCCAGGCCCACGATGAACTCCGTGCGAAATTTCCGGACTCTACCCTAAAATTGGTGACCGCAACCGCCGATGTCAGTAGTAAGGACGCGGTTCACCGCCTCTTTGAAACGGTCGACCGGGAACTCGGCGGCCTCGACATTCTGATCAATAACGCCGGCATCGGACGGTTTGCCGATCTGGCCTCGCTCGCCCCGGAAGACTGGCGGGCGCTGATGGGTACCAACCTCGATGGCGTGTACTACTGCATCCACGAGGCCCTGCCCCGCTTCCGCGCTCGCGGCGGCGGGTGGATTATCAATATCGCCAGCCTGGCGGGGAAAAACCCGTTCGCGGGCGGCGCGGCTTATAACGCTTCCAAATTCGGCCTGTGCGGCCTGAGTGAGGCTGTGATGCTCGACCATCGCTACGAAAACGTTCGCGTCTCCGCCGTCCTCCCGGGCAGCGTCAGTACGGATTTCAGCCGTGGCGGCCTCGCCGATTGGAAGATCCAGCCCGAGGATGTAGCCGGCGCTGTCGCCATGATCCTCGCCATGCCCGAGCGGACTCTCATCAGCCACGTCGAGATCCGCCCCGCAAAACCCCCAAAGAAATGATCGCAGCCCAGCCGCCAGCGCCGATGAGAGATTCAGGACCGCGAAACCCGCGAAAGGCGGAGGCGGCTGATGAACCGATGATGAACCTGCTTGAACCCTTGGCGCTGGCGCCCCCTCATGGCGCCCTCCTCGATCCCAACCGGACCGGCCGCGAAGCCTCTTCGCTCGAACGCGGCCTCCGCCAGTTGGTCGTCGGCCAGGATGAAGCCATCGCCCAGATTGTCAATATCTACCAGATGCACCTCACCGGCCTCTGCGCCCCGCATCGCCCCGTCGGCAATTTCCTCTTCCTCGGCCCCACCGGTTCCGGCAAGACCCGGATCGTCGAAGCCACCGCCGAAGCCCTGACCGGCTCCGATCGCGCCGTCGTCAAGATCGACTGCGCCGAATTCCAGCACAGCCACGAAATCGCCAAGCTCATCGGATCGCCTCCCGGCTACCTCGGCCACCGCGAAACCCACCCGCTCCTCAGCCAGGAGATGCTCAACCAGCACCACACCGACAAGGTCCGGCTCAGCTTCGTCCTCTTCGACGAGATCGAAAAGGCCTCCGACGCCCTCTGGAACCTCCTGCTCGGCATCCTCGACAAAGGCACCCTCACCCTCGGCGATAACCGCAAAGTCGACTTTAGCCGCACCCTGATCTTCCTCACTTCCAACCTCGGCCGGACAGCGATTCCATTTCTTTGGCGCCGAGGTTGGAAGTGAGGAAGAT
>DNFG01000147.1 GCA_003487005.1 Bryobacterales bacterium | reverse complement strand
TCACCTCCGCCGCCTCATAATCCCGCGCCGCCGTCTGCACCTGCGACAGCAGCTTCAGAATCGAGTACCGTCGCGGATCCTCCCGCGCCAACTCCGCCGCCCGCCCCCAGACCTCCTCCAAAACAGCCTGCGCTCCCGCGTAGTCCCCCTTCTGATACGCCCCCCGCGCCACTTCCAGAGAATCCACCTCCTGCCCCCAAGTCAACCCCGCCACCAGGATGAATAGCAGCCGCATATTCCCCAAGCATACCTGCCCCGCCTCACTTCGGCGGATCCCAATAATACACACCCGGCTCGTGAAGCTGCCGCGGCGCCGTCCGCGCCGTGGACAGAAACGCCTGCATCCGCGCCAGCACCGCCGGCTCGCGCGCCACCAGATCGGTCGTCTCCTTCGGGTCGCTCCGCAGGTTGTATAACTCCAGCGGCGCCCCCGGCTTCGGCCGCACCACCTTCCACTCCCCGTTCCGCGCCGCCTGCATCGGAATCTCGTCGGCAAACCGCTTCTCCTGGCCGATCCACCGCGGCAATTCCCAATACTGCCACTCCGGCTTCTTCGTCTGCTCCCGCCCCATCAGCGTCGGCGCAATGCTCACACCATCGATGTCCCCCGGCGGCTGAACCCCCGCCACCTCCATCAGCGTCGGCAGCATGTCGCAGAAACTCCACGGCAGCGCACTCGTCCGGCCCGCCGCCACCCGCCCGCGCCAGCGCGCAATCATCGGCACCCGAATCCCGCCTTCGTACAAATTCTGCTTGTGCCCTCTGAAACCGCCGCTCGATCCGAAATAATCCTCATTGATGATCCCCAGCGCGCAGCCGTTGTCGCTCGTGAACAGGAACAGCGTGTTGTCCTCCTGTCCCGTCTTCCGCACCAGTTCCATCAGCCGCCCCACTTCGCGATCCAGCCGCGTCACCATCGCCGCGTACGCCGCCCGCATCTCCGGCTGATCGGCATACCGCGAACCCGGCCGGCTGAATCCGCGTTCTGGAAACTTGCCCCGGTACTCCCGGAACGAATCCTCCGGCACCAGCAACTCCCAGTGCGGAATCGTCGATGGCACATAACAGAAGAACGGCTGCTTCGCATTCCGCTCAATGAACGCCAGCGACTTCTCCGAAATCACATCGTGCGAATACGTCTCCTGACGGCCGCCTTCGTTGCCCGGCAGCGGATACAACTCCTCGTTATGCACCAGCAGCCGCGGATAGAAATTGTGCGCGTGCACCTGATGCAGATACCCGAAAAACTCGTCGAACCCCTTCTTCGGCGGCACCCCCGGCGTACCCAGGTCACCCAGGCCCCACTTGCCATAACCGCCCGTGGCATAGCCCGCCTTCTTGAGCAGCATGGCCATCGTCACATCGCTCTCGGTCAGCGACTGTCCCCCGGTATTGCCGCGAACCGACGTGTGCCCCATGTGCCGCCCCGTCATCAGCACGCTGCGCGACGGCGCGCAGACCGTGCAGCCCGAGTAGGCATCCGTGAACCGGAGCCCTTCCGCCGCCAGCCGGTCGATATTCGGCGTCCGGATCTGTTTCTGGCCATAGCAGCCCAGATCGCCATAGCCAAGATCATCCGCCATGATCAGCACAATGTTCGGCGGACGCTTCGACTGACCCTGAATCGCAGGCGCGCCGGCGAATAGCGCCGTCTGGCCCAACATCTGGCGGCGGGTGATTGCGGACATGCCCGCCACTATATACCCGGAACGGGCTCAGCGGGCCCGGCATCCCCGCCGCGCGGCCTTCCACTCTTCCGGAGAGAGCAGCGGGGCGCCCGCCGCACTCGCCCGGCCAACCTCGGCTTCGAGCAGCCGGACCCGGTCGAGCAGCGCGGGGTGCGACGACAGATAGGTCATCGAAGGACCGCCAAACCGAGGGTCAGCGTGCAATCGGCGCAGGAAAGTCGCCAGTCCGCCCGAATCGATCCCCGCCCGTGCCAGCAGGCGGGTCGCTTCGCGGTCGGCCTCCTCTTCGTCGTTGCGCTGGTAGCGCAGCGAATCCAGCGCCAGCGCCTGTTCGAGGGCAGCCGGCGTGCCCGCCGAGTCCATCGCCATCAGCGAAAGCAGCGTCTGCGTCGAGACATGCCGCGCCAGCGCCCGCGTCGTGTGTTTGTGTGTGACGTGAGCGATCTCGTGCGCCAGCACGCCCGCGAACTCCTCCGGCGTCGCCGCCTGGTCGAGAAGACCCTGGAAGACCACGATATAGCCCCCAGGCGCGGCAAACGCGTTGGGTTCGGCGTGGGTCGTATAGATGATCCGGAACTCGTAGCCGCTCCCCGCCGCGCGAATCAACGGCTGGGCCACGCGATCCAGCAGCGCTTCGCGTGCCGGGTCGTCGCAGCGCATCTTCGCGGGCGCGAACACATTGGCCACTGCCCGGCCCAACCGCGCCTCCACCGAAGGCGGCGTGATCGCCGCCAGCGAATGGGCCAGCAGGCTGACACCCCAGAAGTACGCCGCCGAACCCAGCAGCGCGATCAACGCGCACGTCAGGATCACGGCCGGCCACCCCTTGATCCCCGCCAGCGGCGGCGCATGCGACTCTACCTGCGTGTGCTGACTCAGCGCCTCCAGAAACGTCTCGTCCTCGACCAACAGCGTCTCGCCCGGCCCGCCCTCCCGGCGGCGCAGCCGCACCGGTTCGCCATAACTCCCGTCGCTGGCCACCTCGAGTTCGTCATATCGCCACCACTCCGCCGCCCGTCCGCCGGCCCGAACCTCCAGCGCGCCATCGCGCAGCTCGACAACCGCCGGATGGCGGACTGGATGCACGCCATCCAGATACGCGGCGGCGAAGCGGGCAGCCAGGGGAGTAATTGCCTCGTTCATGGATTACACTCCAAAGTCGAAGCCGAGGAAATCCGCGAACGATTCCCCGACGGCCGAGGCGGCCAGTTCATCCTGGCGGATCGTGTCCAGTGCCAGTTCTCCGGCCAGTTCCAGATGGTTGGCCCAGTAGCGCAACGTTCGCGCGGTCGCCCACGAGATCCCAAACCCGAGCGTCCCCACAATCAAAAAGAAGTTACCCGTCCAGAGCCCCAGCAGCCCCGCGCCTGTCGCCGTGCACCGGAAGCGCGCTCCCGCCACCGTCGTGTGCGCCCAACAATATCGCGACCGTAATGCGGAATACCACGGCCAGAAGATCCCAAAGCTCATTAATGCCAGCGGCCCGGCACAAATGAAAGGCAACAGCAGATGCCGCCCATGGCCATCGAAGCGAAACCGCGTGTCCCCAAACCACGAATGGTTCAACAGGTAGCGCTCGATCCGGATGTGGAAGAAGGGCGAATACAGCCCCAGGCTGAGCAACAGCAGCAGATAGCCGCCGAGATACAGCAGCACGAACCGGAACGTGCTCCCCCGGAACGAAAACCGGATTCCCCGCCACGACATCCGGTTCAGCCGGTATCGATACGCCCCCGCGCTCGCCACCGGCACCAGCACCAGGATCGCGGCGAACACCGCCATCTGCCCGGCCAACAGCGCCGCCGGCGTCTGCCAGAACAGCGGCAGCAGATTCGGAAACAGCACGATAAACGCCAGCACCGGCACCGCCTTCAGCCACCCCAGCAACAGTTCCCGGCCCGTGCCATGGAACACAAACCGGTCCTCCAGCAATTCAATCTGCCCGCACAGATACCGCCGCACCCGCGCCTTCCCCCAGAAACTGTAAATGCCCAACGTCAGCAGCGAAAGCAGAAGATTCCGGACCCGGATCTCAAACAATGTCCCCCCATCGCCAAGAAAGCGATACCGGTGGACAGGCAACGGCGGTGCTGCCGGCACAACCGGGCGCCCTGTGTCCAGATCGAACAGCCCGGCCACCTGCCCCGGCCCGCCCTCGGCCACCTCCGCCGTCGCAGGTGCCAGCGCAACCGGAAGTCCCGTCTCTGGATCGAACAGCCCGGCCGCCTGCCATGGCTCGGCTTCAATCGCCTCCGCAACGGGCGCCGGCGGGGGCGCGAAGAGCGGATCCAGTCCACGGTCCACGCTTCGCGACGTGAAATACCAGAGCACGCCCGCCACCGCCGCCATCAGCGCAAAAAATCCCGCAAACACCGCCATTCCAATCAAGAAATACTTCCACTCGCCCCTCTCGCCCACTCTTTTGAACAGCCCCTCCATCTCGGCCTGCGCCGCCATCCCCTCGAAGCGCGTCGCGTCCTCGTTCCGGCCCATCGCCCGGTACACCTGCGCCAACTGCCGCATCCGGCCCGCCTGCAGCGACCGCGCCTCGCCCGGGTCGGCCTCGTGGATCGCCAGCGCCGTCTCGATCATCCCGGCCGCCTGCGCGTACTGCCCCTGCTCTGAATAGATCTTGCCGAGTTCGTCGGAGAGCTTCGCAAGGCGCTTCGGCTGAACTCGCCGCGTCGCTGCGTCAACGGCATCGTAGTGCCCCCGCGCCGCCTCGATGTCCCCCGTGTGCGCATGGATCAGGGCCAGCAGTTCATGCGCCGAAGTGACGTCGCTCTCCTCCGCCGTCGCCAGTTCCATCCGAATGGCCAGGTTCCGCTCCCCGGCCTCGATCGCTTCCGGATACTTGCCCATCTTCATCCGGACCCGCGCCAGCCGGGCCACGCATTCCGCCGACTCCAGGTCATTCCGGCCCAACAGCGCCAAAACCTCCAGTGCCGCGGCAGTCGTGGCTTCGGCCTCCTCCCAGCGGTCCTTCCGGTCATAGAAGTCGGCCTGCCCGGACAGCGCTTCGTAGTACGCCTCGCTCGCCCGCGAGTGCGTCTTCAACTGAATCCGGACGATCCGCCCCAGCAGGCGTTCCGCCAGCGCCGCGTCTTCCCACCATCGCGTCACCCGCGCCACGCGCTCCAGCACCTCGATAAACCGTGGGTCCGCCTCCCCCCAAAGCCCTTCGTAAATCCCGATCGCCTGCTCAAACTCCTTCGCCGCTTCGGCCTCCTCGTCCATGAAGTTGTAGAGGCGCCCCGCCTCCTCCATCAGGTGCGCCCGGTCTTCCAGGTCCTCCGGCGTCGATCCCTCGATCCGCCCCTTGGCCTGCCGCATCGTCTCCTTCGCCAGATCCGGCTTGTTCTGATACTGATAAATCCACGCCAGCGCGGCGTGCGTCGTCGCCACGCTCCGGTGATGGCGGCCATGAATGGCCTCGCGCACCTCCAGAGCCTCCCGATACAGCACCGCCGCCTCGCCGTAGCGCTCCGCCCCCGTCGCCGCCTCCGCCAGCAGGTCCAGAACCGCCGCCGCTTCCTCGCTGGCCTCGATCGCTCCAGCCCGGAGACGCATCGCCCGGTCCAGCCACTCCTTGCCCTTCGCCGAACTGCATGCGGCAGCCTCCGGGCAACACTCCGCAAGGTGCCCCAACACCTTCACCAGCCGCCAGTCCTTCTCGCCAAACGTCTCCGCAATCTCCAGAGCCGTCAGGAACTGCGCGTAGGCCACGTCAAACTCGAATTCCTCCCGCGCCTCCACCCCCGCCTCAATCGCACGATCGAAGCGCGCCGCCGCCTCCTGTCCGGAAGCCACGCCATTCACCAGAAACACCACCAGGATTAGGACGAATAACAGCCGCATATTTTCCAGCTCATTCTGGAAAAAGACCGGCTACATCCTATCACAGCACCCACGCGTCCGGCGTTACGATCCTGCCGGGCTCAACTCCCCCGGCGGCACCGCTCGCCTCGCACCCAGCGACCCAGGGTCGATCCGCAACGTGATGAACTTGGGCCGCAGCAGATGCCGCACGTTCACCACGGTTGACACCACCGCGCCCGTCACCACCATCAAAGTCCCTTTCGACACCAGCACTTCGTTCAATGTCCTCACCCCAACGAATATCGACGTGTACCCCACGACGCTCAGCCCGATCGCCGTCCTTTCCGCCGCCTCTGACGGTTTCCCCCGGTACCGAATCGTCTCGACCCCCTCCAGCGGCAGCGCCGTCACGTCGAACCGCCTCTTCTCCTGCACCTCGATCACCCCCGCCTCGCTCTTCCGGAACCGCCCCTCCACGCAGCGCGTGTCCTTCAGGCAGATCGTCACCCTCTTCTTCCGCAACAGCATCGACAGCGCCTCCGCGGGAACCACCGGAACCTCTGGAATACCCGCCGTCCCAATCGCACAGCAAAGCAGACCGGCCATGACACTTTTCCAAACACTCAACGTCATGACCCCAGATTGCACCGCCTCCGCCCGCCCGGCACCGCCCGTTGTGCCATTTCCGCAACTGGCACAACACCCGCCCCGCTACCGGATCCGTTGCACGATCATCTCGTTGCGAATCCGGAAATCCGCGTACGGCGTCCGGACCAGCAGGCTCCGCAGCGCGATCTCGGCCTGCTCGCGGTCCTGCCGCGTGCTCACACAACCCAGCAGCAGCACGTGCCGGTTCCCTCGCACATCATTGATCTCGGCCCAAATGTCCGCATTCAACGACCGCAATTCATTGGCCAGACTCTCGTTGATCTTGCGCTCCCGTTCGGCCAGCAGTTGTTGACCGACGCCATCCAGTTGAGCCAGCAACGGCGCCGCCGCCCCCCCGGCAGCCTGCACCTGACCCGGAGCAACGAAAGGCGCCGGCAGCCGTGACGTCATGAACACCAGCCTCTCGTCGCCACCCTCCCGGATGCCCGCAAACGCCCGCGTTACCCGGTAGCCCGGCTCTATCCGCCGGTTCAGCTCCCGCTCCATCTGGTACGCGCGCACTACCCGCAGCGCCATCGCCCTGCCGCTGCGCATCCGCGCACGGATGCCGCAATCCACCCGGCCAAAGAACAGTTGTCCGCCGACATCCGGCGTCGGCGACACCACCATGTCCAGCCCCCGGTTCGACACCGGGCTCTTCGGTTCCTCCGACACGCAATAGATATCGCCATCTGTCCATACATCCGCGCCCGCGATCCTCCCCCGGCTGCAAGGGGCGCCCCACGGGCCATCATCCAGATCCAGCGCCGGACCTGGTCCCGTCGCGCCCGCCGGCTTCAGCAAACCGACGTCCACTACATTGCCGCGCAGACGCACGATCTGCACCCGGAAGCCCTCGGCCGCGCGCGCGTTCAGCTTCTGTTCGAGTCGTGAGCCCTGGTGGGGCGCGTCGCTCTCCCAGACATACTGCGCCGGCGTCCCGGCGGGCGGCCCCAGTTCCACCAGCGCTGAATCCAGCGTCAGCGGGACCACCCGCCGGATCCGCATCTTCACCTCCGGATCCTCCAGCATCTGTTGCGGCCAACCGCGCCGCCGCGCCGTCCGGAACACCCGGTACTCCACCCGCTCTCCCTCCCCCACCCGCTCGAAAGCCCCGTGAAAATACTCCCCCTCCCACGCCGTGATCGTCAACCGGAAGCCCTCGCGTCCATAGCGGGCGGCAATCTCTTCCACGCCCAGCGGCCCGCGCACATGAAGAAGCCGGTACTCGCGCGCAGGCACGGGCCGCTGCAACGGGCGGTTCATGATGACGAAGACATGCCCGCCATGGTCCACCTGCCCCGGCACATAAGCGCGACGGTCCAGCAGGCGGTCCAGCAGCGCGCCATGCCCGCCCACGAAGGCCCCGGCCTCGAAGCCCAGCGCCGCCAATTCGTTCACATTCCGGGCGAGACTCTCCTCCACGTCCCGCTCACGATCCAGCGACGTCGTCGCCACCACCACCCGGTGTTCGTAAACCGGCTCAGCCGTCTGCCCCGCCGCCATCCAGGCGGCAAGCGTCCAGACCGCCCACGCCCACCGCCCCGGCTTTCGCAGGCTCAGCAGCATTTTCAGAAAAAGTGATCGTCCGGATACCTGAATCGTCATGGCGCGAAGGTTCTAACTTAACCCATCTCCCGGTCATCCGCGGAGCCCCGCCCTGATCCCTCAGGGCATCGCCCACCCCCTGATTCCCACCACCACATCCGAAATTCCTGGAACCCGGCGCACGCTGACCTCCTCCAATCAACCGGAGGTGAACCCCGTGTTCATCTGGCTCCTGATCGTCACTCTGACCGTCTCCGCGGCCGTTTGCCTGCTCATCAACAGGGCATTCGACCAACCCATCGGCAAAATCCTGCTCCGCCTCGTCGCGGAGGAACTCGCCTCGGCCTGGCACCGCTACCTCGCCTTCGCCATCTATGTGGTCGGCATCTCCGGCGGCGTGCGCATCCATTCGCTGGACCGCTTCGTCAGCCCCCAGAACGATTCCCGGCACATCCTCGAATTGAACCTCGAACGGTGGATCCTCGAGATCTACCGGACCATCATCGGCACCATGCAGAGCGTCGCCTGGATGCTGCTCGTCTTCTTCGTTTTCGCCCTGATCGCCTACGTCGTCCTCCGCGGTTTCGAACTCCGCCGCCCGGCGCCGTAACCGTCCTCCACCCCCGGCGCTATGCGGACGATCCGGCGCCTGGAACGCCATTCACTTCGCCAGCGCACTGTGTTCTGACTGCACCTCGACTCCCTGAACCCAACTCCGCCCGCCACTCCGGCGGCGGATCAGCGCACATTGGGCAATTCATCCTCGATCCTGAGCTTCCGTCCGGCTTCGTCGAAGATGGTCTGGAGGCGGGATTCCAGCCGCTGGATGAACCACGTCTGGCGGTGGGCCAGGCGCAGGACGAACTCGCGCTCGGGCGGGTACAGCAGAAGGCGCTCGCGAAGGCCGCTGTCCAGGGAGAACGACTGCGAACCGAGACCGATCTCGCCGAAGTGAGTCGTGATGCTGTAGTGAAGTTGGACGGGTCTGCCCAGGGAGTCGCGGTGGCTCCGGATGTTGTTGCGACGGGATTCGGAGACGCTGAGAGCGAGGAGGCGGTCGAGGTCGGCGGGGGTGGCCACCCAGCCAGGGCCTCCGCTGATGGCCATGGCAAGGTAGGTCTCTTCGTCGCTCGCCTCGACCGGAAGCGGGGCGGACGGATCGGTGATGGACGCGCGCCACCGCTCCATCGCGCTCCAGAGGGGTTGCCGCGCACGGGCGGAGCCGTGGCCAAACAGCGTCATGGCGGCGTAGGTCCGGCGCTTCGAATCCCCGGCGGCGAGTTCGTCGATCAGAAAGTCTTCGAGCGGTTCGGACAGGACATGCCCGGGATTGCCGGGGATGCCGAAGGACCAGCAGATGGGCTCCTTCTGGCTCCGGAGGGCTTCAATGCGGCGCCGGGCCCCTTCCGCGTCGAACCGGATGAGATACAGGAAGGGTTCATAGTTGCAAACCGGCGGGTGGCGGTCGAGAGCGGCAAGCACGGCCGGCAGGAGGTTGCGGGAGCCGAAGCGGGCAATGAACAGCCACGGTGGATTCTGCGTCTCGATCAGCTCAATCAGCCTTTCATCGAGTTCGGGCAGTTCGCCGGCCGGGAGCGGGAGTTCGGTGGTGAAAAACCCGTAATCGAAAGGCCTCTGGCGCAGATCGTCGATCAGCCGGCGCCGGGTGGTTTCGGGGTCGATTTCGTGAAGGCGCTGGTAGATGACCCGGCGGACGTGGCCCCGGGCATTCGGCAGCATCGAGTCGAGAAAGGGTCCGATTTCCGGGGAAGCCACGATGGGCCAGAGGGAGGTGAGGAGGCTGTACTGACTATCGACGGTGGCGGCGGGGGACGACAGGTAGATCTCGCGGAGCAGATCCGGGGGGACGGGCGCGCGAAGGTGAAACAGGGTGGCGGCGGTGGCAAAGCGGGCTGCGCCCTCCTTCTTCGGGAGGGCGGACTGCACGAGGGCGAGGTAGCGGGCATCGATCCGGGGGCCGGGCCGGGTTTCCGGCTGCTCGACCCGGGATGCCAGTTCGGACAGCATATACAGCCACCCGATACGGATCGGCGTCTGCGCGTCCGGGAGCAATCGTTCCATCTCCTGAAGGGCCGCCTTGGGGTGGGGCGACATGCGAAGGGCGGATTGGAACGCGGGCGAGTTCGAGCGGGTCGAGTGGCGGGCGAGGGCCCGCGCGGCCCCGGGCGTGCCCAGGTACTTGAGATCAAGCCGGGCCTGTTCCACCTCCGGGTTCACCGCCTCCGGCTGGTGCTTCTCCAGGGTGGCCACCGCCCGGGCGACGGTCTCCGCGGCCCAGCCCGCGGGCGGCGCGCGCAGTTCGATCTCCATGGGGTTGGATTCGAGCGGAAGCGGCTCGAATTGAGTACCTTTTGTGTACTTCTGGGCGCGCCTGGTCTTGAGCTGAACGGTGTAGCGGCCGGGCGCCCGGAAGCGGAACCACTCATTCAGATGCAGGGTGACTTCGACTTTCGGCGCGAAGCGCGACCAGTGGCCGGAGGAACCGGCGACGCCCTTGCTCGCCCCGGGCCAGTGCGCGAGGGGCTCTTCGACTCCCTCGGCAGGGTCGAGGGTAAATTCGTCCAGACCGGGAGACTGATCGGGCCGGTTCACCGCGCTGATCCGTACGAAATGGGTCTTTTCGATCAAACCTTCGAAAGTAAGGACGACCGGGATGGTCTCGTCCAGGTAAAAGGAAGTCCG
>DNFG01000229.1 GCA_003487005.1 Bryobacterales bacterium | reverse complement strand
CTGCTGTGGGGGCCCCAGGCCAGCGACAGCCAGCTGCGTAAGTCGCTTGATCAACGGGCGGCGGAGAAGTGGATCTTCGTCAGACCGTCACCGACCACCGTGAATGGTCCCCAGAAATATGGCGTGGCGTTGGGGCCGAGCCTGCGGCGCATTTCCAGTTTGGCGAGCCGGAGGGACTCGCTGACGTCACGACCGGCGCCCAGGTTGGCATAGAAGCGTTTCATCAACGCCGCGGTGAAGGTGTCGTCGACTTCCCACAGAGTGGAAACGATGGAGCGTGCGCCGGCGTATAGGAACGCCCGGACGACGTTGGCGACGCCTTCCTGCCCCTGAAGTCTGCCGGCGCCCGTGTCGCAGGCCGACAGAGTGACAAGGTCGGCGTTCAATTGCAGGGTATCGATCTCGCGGACTTGCAACAGTCCGTCTTCGTGGGAGGCTGGATCCGAGCCGAACACCAGCGCCGATCTGTCCGGAAACTTCGTGTCCGCGACTCCATGCACGGCAAGATGGAGAATCGAGAACGAATGGAGGGGCTGGGACTTGAACGCAGTCTCGGTCGCCGACCTCCCGTCGAGGACGACAGCCCCCGACCCCGCGTGCGCGGCGACAGCTGCAACCTCGTCCGCGGTGGAAGGCAGCCTGGTGATGCGGCTCCCCGTTGGATCAAACATGCCGCGAGTTTCCCGGGCGGCATCGGTTGTGCCACCACGAACGGGATACGCCACATTCCCCACTGCCAAAAGACGAGCAGATTGAGCGTGCGATGGCCTGTTAGTACGAATGAGTTGGAGAACCGTCGCCGAAGGCGCCACCGAGATTGTCCTCTGATCCCCCAGGTAGGCGCTCCGCCCGAACGGGAGAGCGTCGAAGGGCGTGAGATGGAGCAGGCCGTCCGGAACGAAGATCACACGGCTGCTCTTCAAGATCTCTGGGATGGGACGGATCACTTCAGCGGCCAGGCTCGCACCAGCCGCGGCCGACGTCGCGCTCTTCGTCTTGACCTCGTTGTGAAAGCGTTGCGCCAAATCAGAGATCGCCCTTCTACTCGAGAGCTTCTGGACGCGAAGTGTTGTCTTCGAGATGACCAGCGCGAAAGACGCCGGCTCGGCAAGCAGGTACTCAACGACCAACTCGTCTGCTCGTAGTTCCTTGCGAAGCTGATCAAGCGAAACCGGCTCCCCTCGCAGAAACCTGTTGAAGCGGTGTTGCTCCAAATGGAGGGGAGCAAGCGCCTCTTCCGCGGCTGCCAGTTGATCCAGCAATTCCTTGCGAGTCCGGGGTGTGGCAGCCTGCTGCAGCCGGATTTGAAGGGCAACCACCTGCCTCTCGGCTTGCGCCTTTTCTCCATCTCGGCGCGATTGCTGCACAGGCATGGCACGGAGTGCGTCCGCGGCGGCGCGTCCGCGCGCACGCTCCAGGATCTCAAAGGCCCTTGCCGGATTGCCCTGCTTCTCAACCGCGAGTGCGAAGTGGCCAACATAAACCTCGCTCATCGCGGCAATCAGTGTGCTGCGCATTCTCGCGCTCGGAACATTGACGAGCATAGCCTCGATCAGATCACCCGCCTCCTCGTAGAGCGAATCCGCTTCGGTGATCTTGCCGCGGTGGACTTTGATTTCCGCGGCTGCGGCAAGGTGCCGCGGGAGAACATACATATCCACAAGTTCCCGTGCGGCAATGACGGCCTCGGAGGCACACTCGTCGGCTTTCTCCATCTCGCCCAGCTCTTTGTAGACACGACTCAGAGTCAGAAGCGCCGCTGCCCGCGGCCGAGGCATGTCGAAGCGTTTCGCGGATTGAACTGCCTCTGTCAGCAGGGACACGGCGGACTTATAGTCCTTGGTCCGGATGGCGCCTTCGGAGAGGGCCTGCAAAATGTCGGCCCTGTAGACGTTCATCTCCGCATCCTCAACGAACCGAACGGCCCGTTCCAGAAACTCTTGCGCCTCTCGGCTCCTGCCCAACACGTTGAGAGAATGCGCTTTGCCCATGTGGGCCATGAGTGGAAAGCGGATCTCCGGGTTTTTCTGGGACAGATCCAACGCTTGGTCGAAGTAACGGAGGGAACGCTCATACTCGCCGAGTTCGGATAGCCCCACACCGATGAGCGAGAGGGCGCGAATCTGACCGGCAAGGTCGCCTGCGGCCGCCGCTGACATGATGGCTTTGGTCATGAGCCCGCGAGCCTCCGTGCTATTGCCCTCAAGAAAGGCAACGATTCCGAGTTCGCCTTGGATGCGCGCGACCCAACGGGCCTCACCAATGGTGTTTGCGAGTTCCAGGGCCTCTCTCCACGTATCAGCAGACGAGGGCGGATCGATGCTGAGGTCAATTGTCGCCTTCACCATGAGGCATCGAAGTCGAACGTGAGGATCGTTCGCAACAGTCGGGTTTTCTAGCTCCTTTGTCAACTGTTGGCTCGCTTCAGGATAGGAGTGGCGGTCAGCGTCGGCGCGCAGACGACTGATCCGTGCCAGCGCGGCGTTGCGAGCGTCTCCCTTGGCCTCGAAGAGCTTTTCGGCGCGTTCATACAAAGGACGAGCCTTCACCCAGTTGTCCAGCCAATAGAGCCGCTCCGCCTCGGTCATCAGAGCGTTTGGGTCCTCCGGTTGGGCTAGTAGCATGGCGGGCCAAGCCACGCATAGGCCGATGCAAAGCTGCCCCATTGCAGGGAGCGCGTTAAGGCCAACGGCCAGACGCAAGCGGGCAGCACGAATCAGGATCTGTGAAAGGACAGTCATGGGCGGTCTCCCTCCGGTGAGACTCCGTTTTGTGATTAAAGACTGGCCGCGATTCTGGTTCCTTCCTCCAATTGGTGATCGCGCCCCTCCAAGGCGGCTTCGGGCGAGAACGGCACTTCGACGTCGGGAGCGATGCCTGATCCCTCGAAGCACTTTCCTTCCCACGTGAGGTAATTGCTGACGGGAATCGTCAGCCGGTACTGCTGCTGAATTGGAAACGAACTCCAACCATAGAGTCGGCCAGCCGTCCTGCTTCCGACGATCACGGCCAAGCGGTGGTCCTTGACGAAACCCGCAACAATCTCGGCGCCGCTGACCGTGTGTTCATTTACCAGGAGCACGACACGGCCCTGAAAGCGAGGCGGCTTCATTCCTTCCGTGACGACAACGATAGACTTGTCCGCGAACTTGAAACGAAGCGCCAGCCAGACCAGCGCGAGCTTGTTGTACGGGATTCTCCGGAACTGCGCCAACTCCTCTCGACGGTAGCCTCGTTCGGCGCGTGGCCTGGTGAGGCTGTAGCCAACAGGCCGCTTGTCGGGGGTCAGGTAGCTCATCAGCCGCAGATTCGCCGAACCCCCTCCCGGGTTTCCGCGGAGGTCGATCACCGCTGCCCGACACTCGGAGAGCTCTTGTATGGCTGAGTCGATGTCTCTGGCCATATCAACTCCGACCAACCCGGGGAACCGCGTGATCTTCAAATAGCCGACTCCATCATGGAGAACTGAGGCCCGTACAGATTGCTTACGTGCCACGGCGGCCGGAGGAGCAGACGGTACAATCCTCTCTTCTGCTCCACCACGACGGCGGATGACAATAGAAGCCTCCCTCCCTGCTGGGAATCGAACCGACTCCGGTGGTACGACGGGTTCATCATTGACCGCCGTGAGTGAATCGCCGGGCTTGATGCCCGCGGCATGGGCCGCCCCGTCCTCTTGAACATCCTGGAACACCCAGTTGCCATTGCGCGGAAACAGCGTGGCGCGAAGCACGTGGTGGAAGGGAACCTTAGCGCGCGTCTGATGAAAGAAACCGACTGGATGGACTGACAGCCTTTTCAGAAGCTCGTCCACTGAGGACTCGAACTCGACCGGTTCTTGTGCGCGAAGGATTTGATCTCGGGCGTTCTGGACGAGGGACTGCCAGTCTCGGCCATTGAAGTTGGGATCGAAGAACCGCGTCTGGACAGTCCGAGAGACAGCTTCGAGGATCTGTTCGCGAAGTGACGGCGAGAACTCGGTTGCGTGTTCCGTCATGGCACCTCCTTTCGACTCAGTACGATCGGGTACAGCCTCCAGCTTGATCCGGCTCGCCTGACGCCAAGCTTGTAATTGCCCGGACTCAATTCGGCCAGATCCAATTCAACCTCCAGAATTTCAACGTAATTCCTGAGCCGTGCTTCCCCGCCTGATTCGAGGACATTCCCCCCGGCTGCATTGATCACGGCGACATCGTATCTGCCATCTTCACTTCCGATTGGCAGATGCACGGAGAGCTGCAGTCTGGCACATGGCAGCACGATATCCGGTGAGGCGCCACTCATACTGGGCTCATCACTGCGTGCAATGCCGCGTTGAGACAAGTCGAGGGTCATTCGAACAGGTTGACTAGGCGCTTCGCTGCGTTTGGCAATGCTTGGCGCAGGCGGTGTGGGGACGGGAATTGGATGCTGACGCGCAGGAAGCCATGCCAGCAGCGCAATGATAATTCCAGCCGCCATTGCACCGGCCCCATAGACAATCCGCATGCTCCGCTTGTGTCTCGCTCGGTACAAAGAATATTGCTCGAAGCACGGAGAGCAGCTTCCGATGTGGTCGACCAAGGCCGTGGAATCAGCCAAGCCGCGGCGGCGGGAGGCCAAGTTCTTCAGTTCCGTCTTCGATGGACACCAGGTTCTGTCAGGTTGCGGAAAATCGGATCGAAGCAGCGCCGCGGCACTCTCAAGTAGCCGTTTTTCCTCGCGGCGGGTGAAACTTCGCTCTGGATCCCTCATCGTCATGGTGCGGATTCCTCTCTACGGGCCCGCTCCTCTTGGGCGGCGGAGAGCTCCTCCCGCGCTTGGTGCACTCCGTAGTAGAAACGGGACTTCGCCTGCTTCTCCGAAACCGCGAGCTGCCTGGCGATTTGTTTCCAGGAGTAGTCGAGCAGGCGGTAGTGCAGAATCCGGCGCACAGATTCCGACGTGAACGGAAGTAGCGCCTTGAGAACCATTCGATCTTCAAAGACCTTGAACCAGTCCGACGCAACCGGCTGGTGGTTCGATTCGAGATCGTGGGGACTGCCTTCATACCGGATTCGGCCGTTGCGTACAGCCAGCGCCCGCACTCTGTGGACGTAGGCCGTTCTGAAGTAAGCCGAGAGGTTCGTTTCGACGGCAGGCTCGACTCTCAGGCGCTTGGAGACTTCGATGGCGATGAACTCGACGACCTCAAGAGCGACCGCACCGTCGCGCAGCTCGCTCCTGGCTAGCCGAAACGCCCATGGCCAGTTCTCCTCCGCCACTTTGACAACCCTGACATCGAGCAGTTGCTTGCCCTCTTCGTCGTCGCGCAGCCAAAAGGGTGGGATTGCTTCCGAGTCGAAGTTGCCAGGGCGATTTTCGTGGTCTGTTGCCATGAGAATCCCTGCCGACCCTTGGCCGACGTGCAAGAGAGTCGTGTCGATTGAGCGACATCCCCTCTATCTATTAAAAGGTCTGAGCGCAGGAAAAAGTCCCGAATATTTTCGCTTTGCTTGAGGCTCACGGCCTCAGGTCCCCAAATCCCTGTAAACACGAGCCATCCAACAGCCAAAGAGGGTGAGGTTGGACATTTCGCCAGCTTCAGCTCTTGTGATGGTAGGGGCAACTTGTCCACATTCCCGACCTGAGGGAGCCAGCAGTTGCGGCCCGAGGTGTCTCGTTGGAGATCAGAATCGCTGTGCCGTAGCCGGAACCAACCCATGTAGAGATTCAACAGGTGGTAGCCATGCCGAAGGGAACTTTCTCCCAGCGCCCTCCCTCCCCCGGGCATTCTGGAGCCCCGGCAAACAGTGTCTTCTCGGTCCCCGAACTCGGCAAGTGTGCTGAGCGCAATCAAGTTCAGCCGCCAACCAACGGAACTCGCGCATTGACCTACCGAATCGGGTCGATCAGTAACTCGCCTATCGCCTCTGCCACGCAACCCACCGAGGAACATTCCTCCGGCGAGCCCTGGACAACCGAAGACGACAACCTGTTGCGGATCCGATATCCGCTTGGCAAGAAGTCCGCGACTACCGCGATCACCCAACTTCAAGTCCGACACCCAGACTGGACTCGACGCGACATTGCCGAGAGAGCCCGAGCCCTCGGGTTACGGAGCAGCCGTCCGGCACAACGTCAGCAATGGGATCGCGGATCGGACCTGGCGCTTTTATCCCTCGCCCGTCAACCCAAAGAACTCATCGCCCGCCGGCTTGGGCGTACAATTGGGTCCGTCGTCGCGCGCCTACGGCGACTGGGGAAGTCTGCCGATTTCTTCGGCGGCTTCAAGACAAAGGAACTGATGGAGGTCCTGCAAGCTTCGGAAGCCGATGTCCGGCGCTGGCAGCGGCACGGCTGGATTCGCCGGCGCAGAGGTCGAATCACGGAAGCATCGCTCTCCGTACTCTGTAAGGAACATCCGGCAGAAATCGGATTCGAGAAGCTTCCACCCGAAACGCAATACTGGCTCGTGGCTGTCCATGGATATCCGAGAAGCCAACAGCAGCAGAAGAAGGCGAGTGCTACGGGGCGATGACAAAGTTGTCCGCTTGCTGCAGCCATGCCTCAAAAGCCGGGATAGGTGCGGCGGGAGTCAGACGCGCTTGTTCCTTGCAGACCGCAAAGTAGGCCGCTACTCGCAGGAGCCGAAGGTGCGAACGAGCGGCGGATCTTGCCTCATCGAGACGAGGGCCGCTGCCGATTAGATCGGCTTCCAGCGCCTCGCGGAATCGATCTACTGCAGCATCGTCGCTTCCGGCAGGGAGGAAGTTCCTTGTGAAGAAAGCTGGGCAACGCTGCTCGATGTGCTCTCGAAGGGCTGGCTGATCGCCGTTCGTCATCAAGACAAGAACGGCCCAATATGAGTAGGCCGCAGACTCAATGGCGTGTTCGACGAGCGGGCCCTCGACTTCGGCGTCGGTATGCTGTGCTTCGGTCCACCACTCCGCGAAGGATGGGTACCGCTCCGGCTTGGTGATTGCCCAAGCAGCGGTGAATCGTTCCCAGTGTTGCCACACTGGCTCTGAGCGGGGATCGGTGCCGGAATAGTAATGCGCCGCTTCGATCCAACCACCCCGCACAGCTTGCGCGAACACGGTTCGTTCGGACCAAGCGAGCAGCTCGGTCCACAGTTTGCCCACCGGGCCTCCGGACCTTGCTTCCAGATAGCCAGGACATCGCTTCTTGATCGCTTCGCATACAACTCGCGGCAGCGATCCCTCGGTGTCAGCGATGGCTCTCACCCACAGAGAGAATGCCCGCCATTCGACGATCTGGTCTACTGCCGCCGACAACTGCTTCCATGGAACTCGCAGCGATTGTTCGAGCATCCTGCGATCAATCAATGCGGTGGCGGCGTTCTTGGCTCGCTCAGGACGCGGTTCGTTCATTACCAGTGCACCGGACTTCGCTCGAGATGCCAAAGCGGCTTCAACCCTTGAGCGGAGGACCCAGGGCGGCGTTTGGAATGACTCGGGTGAGAGGCTTCAGCTTAAAACGGCCCCAGGGTCTATGCAACCACACATGGCGGCGCAATGGCCATTCCGGGAGCCCGTACGCGCGGGTTGATCGATAATTTTCGACCAAGACCGCGGACAACCCCGCGGCCCCAAGGCGAATGGCGCCGATGGGAGCCTAAGGTGTGTCCATGCAGGTAGTTACGCAGCTGTAGGCGTTGCGCGCCACGCTCCGCGCCCCGCGCCAGAAACGCAAATCGTGGCAATTGTTGAAACCGCGGAGGAAACCTAGCATGCCATTCGAGACCCGCAGGAGAACGCGGGTCGTCGAGCATGCGGAACTGGACGACATCAGAATCGCGAGTGGCTATGGCTTGGGCAATGGAAGCCGAGAATCTGCGTCGACCGTTGACTGCCGTGGCCGATGAGTTGCAGAGGACACCGGAGGCGATCAAGGAGTTTCTTCGACGCGTGCTCCCGCGCGAACAGTGGCCGTGGCGGAGGAAGCCACGCTGGGATCGCCATGAATGGGATGGTATCGAGCAGGGGGAGAATCCGAATCGACGCAGCAAGGCTGCCATGAGGAAACACAAGCAGCGAATCCAGAAGCGCGAGATCGAACTGGAGCATCAACCCCTGACCGTCGGCCAGGTGGCGCGGGATATCGGCCGCTCGCGGACGACAGTTCAGCGGTTGCTGAAGAACGGCTACCTGCGTCGATTCAAGGGTGGCATTGCCGAGTCGTCATTTGAAGCGTTCCTGAGGAAACATCCCCATCTTGTGCCCTACGCAAAGCTGGCTCCAGCGCAGAGAGAGTGGCTGGTTCTCAACGGGTTTCCCGATCAGACTCTCGCGGTGAAAGCGCCGAGCGTGAGGGGGTTGTTGGAGTAAGCTACCAGTGAGGATGAAAGCGCGTGCCCCCGGAGCGCCGGAGAGCCTCGGCGCAGACCATCTGACAGAACGTCCCACGCTGCCAGTGTTCACGGAGCGCCCAGACACAAACGCCCTACTTCCGTGTTGGGGACGAGCGTGCGGTATGAACACTGAAGGGCGTTTATCGTTCCCTATTGCGTCAGCCCCGAAAGGACCTGTGGAATCCGCAGCGTGGTGATGCCGAGCGCCTTGGACCCTTCCTCTGCGCACAGGTGGCATGTGTCGGATTCCGAACACGACTGCGACTCGGGCGAACGCGGATGCCCACAAGCCAGTCAACATCAGATCGGCATCGTCGAGGACTCAATCACTGCAGACTAAGATCGAGGTGTGTTTCGTTCCGTCCGGGAGGTAGGTGTGAACCGAGCTCGCCATCTCATGCGGGCTTTCCAGCTTAACAATCAGGAGCACAACGAAGTTAGCGCCCACCTTCGGATCCTCGACGATCTCGCGCATCGAGGCATCGTCGCGCGGGCTGGGGGACGGTACAAAGCTGGGATGGGAGTGCCATTCGCCAATGTAGTTGAACCTCGTATAGTCGTGTTCTGCGCGCTCAAAGAACGCGCGCAAGCGGCTTAACGCGTCTTCGAGGACCCGAACGAAATTGAAAACGGTCCCGCGCCGGTGAACCGTGAGGTCTTTGACTTCAAATTCGTTAGGACCAACGTGCTCCGCCATGAGAATGCCGCCGATTTCGCGCCGACCGGCCTTAAGCAACGCTGCTCTAATTGTGTCCTGGAGTGGCCGCGGGAGAATCAGGGTGATCATCGGTGTTCTCTTTTCAGAATCTCAAGCAGGCTCGCGATAGCGGCATTGCGATCATCATCGGTAGGGGCGTCTGCATCCCAGCCTTCCCCCTCGATCGCAAGGGGGTGGGTATCGAAGGAACCTGAGAATACCCACTCCGGACGAAGGCCAATGAGGTAGGCGGGATAGGGGAAGGAACTTTGCTTTGGCTGCATGAGCGTATCCAGAGCGAGACGTGCCAAGCTGGATGCAATCTGGCTGACATCGGCGTCGTCTGCGACGTGCGGCTCGTCGCCGTCCACGTCGTAACGCGTCGCATTGACGTAGGGCGCGGGGGGCAACGTTTGAAGATGCTCCAGAATGCCATTGCGTACCGCCAAAGGCGTTGGGTCCAGGCGCGGTCGCGCGCGGGCGATCATGCCGCCGATTCCTCCGGCAAAGACCTCGCCCCAACACATGGGGCGCTGATGGGCTTTGGCGACGGCGGCGAGAAGCGTGAACACCTCCGGTCGGGCGGTCGCATCAATGATGAGATCGCTGGACGCAAGCGCTTTGAGGACCGAGGCTGCGGCCACGGACGATTCCTGCCCGGCCAGCCGGTACACCCGTACATCCGTATCGATGTCAGCCGCAATCAGGCTTAGGGCTTCCTTGACGGCTTCCGCCTTGTGCACGCCGACGGCATCCCACGACAGTTCGTTTCGACAGATGTTCTCGGGCAGGAAAATATCTTCGTCGATGAGGAGAAACTTTCGACATCCGGCGCGGGCGAGCGAGACCGCAATCTTGCTGCCCACCGAGCCGAGCCCGGCAATGCCAATCCGAAAATCCTTCAGATGCGCGTAGCTCGCGGGCAACCGACGGGCGAAATCCTCCGCTTCAATGACCGCATAGGTGTTCAGGCTCGTGCCCTCGATGCCCCAGCATCGAAAGGAGGAAGGCGACGCACCGATCACCACCACGAGACGATCACCCAGAGTCGTGTAGCCGGAATCGGGGGTGAGGGAAACGCGATCCGCAAAGCCGAGATCGGCAATAAGGCCTGTGAGGTCCTCGACCGTTTTGATCCGGGCCTCTGCATTAAAGGCGTCGCTTAGCATCACAAATCCGTCAGATCGCCAGGCAAACAAGGGGATGTAGGAGCTGAGGCCCTTGGGAACGTCGGGGATGGCGTCCATCTTCCCGGTGGCACCTTCGATGTCGCTAATTACGGCAACCGTGACAACCTTGTCGAGGCCTGAATGATGAAGAAGGCTGCGCACTTGGATCGGTTTCACCGTGTTGGGCGGCAGAGCGCCCACGATCTCGATCAGGCGAGGGGTCGCAATGAGGCGATGAGTATCCGAACGACGTTCCTGGCCGACCGTGAGCGCATGCGCCGAGGGCACCGCCGTTGGGCTTTCCGGATGCATTTCAGCAGATAGGAGGCGATGGAGGCTTCGCACCAAATCGGCACCGGTCACGCCCGGATGCCAATTGTCAGCGCGCCACTCGAGACAGAACGAACCGCCTTCGCCGTATTGATGGATCGACCAGCGCTGAGACCGGTCGCGTGGGCGAATATACGCTGGGGTATCCGGAAACGCGTCCGGGTAGGTCAAATCGACCTCCCAGATGCGCCCGTGGATGTCGAGGTCGATATCTACCGCCACGATAAGGCCATCCCCGATCCGCCAGTGGATGCCGCGAATCCAACTGACTTCTCGGGCGAGTGTGTCGAGGACCTCGCGCTCTTGAAGGAACCGCGTCGGTTGACGCACGATCCACGTCATGGCTATTACGCGAACCCCGCCGGCTTGTTGGGCTGGACAGGCTTGGGAGGGAAGGTCAGCCCGGATGTCGTAACGGAGCCACGCAGCGTGGAAGCGGCGGCTTTCGCCAGGGGCTTCACATCGAACCCGGAATCGCCGATGGTGAATTCCAGAGGGGCGACCGCATCGGCCTTCGGATACTCGCCTGTGCAATAGAACGTCCCCTTGGCTCCTTTGACGATGTCTTCGTATTCGCGCTTCGCGCCCCAGCAGGGCGGATCGCAATCGTCATCCTTAATGGGTGCAGAGCTGGCGACGATTTTGCCCTTGTCGCGGATCTGGGATAGGGCGGAACGCGCATCCTGCGAGACTTCCGCATCTTCACGCAGTTCAGACCAGCTATCGTAAGACAAAGAATGCCAGGAACAATGGTGGGGCGTCTGCAAGAGGTCGTATTCCAGAACTTCCGAGCTTTCCTCGTGCTTCTGCCAGAGCAGTTCCCAGATGAGCACTTCGGCATCTCCGCCGGTGAGAAAGCAGGAGGTAGCGCCGCCATCTTCATCGGCCGCGAGTTCGATATTCAGGATGACGCTCGAATGGTTCTTGCGGAGTTCCTCTTCGCTTTCGTCGTCCGCGCCCGGAAGGGGTGCGAGTAGAGTGGCCGAGAAGCAGTTACTTTCCGCGCCGTTGATCTGCGTGATCACCTCGTCAACCTTGATGAGAATCGGGTCGAGATCATCGGTCTTTCCGTCCTCGTCTTCGCCGAGGACGAGGATGCGGTCACCGTCCTCGACGTCGAAATACTCGTCCCGGTTCACCTGGACGCGGCGCTTCGACTCTTTGTTTAAAGCAACAGCATCGGCACCGAGAGGGTGGTTCTTCGACGCGCGGCGATAAATTATGGGTGACGACCAGATTTCACGGATGAAGATTTTCTTCTCGGCGTCCTCCTTCTTGTCGTCGGGATAATCGGCCGGCGCGCCGAGGTAGAAGTGATTGCGGATGCCCCGGCAGTGATCCTTGTCCGGATGGCTCAAAAGGAACGCATCGACGTAAGGGCGGCCTTTCTTGTCGCGTTTCAGGCGCTTTCGCAAGTCCACCGCCACATCGCGGATCGGCTCGTCCTGTCCGCCTCCGGTTTCGCGAATATTGCAGTCAATCAGAATGGTCGTTTCGGCAGCGTCGCCCAACTTGATCAGGGTCATGTCGCCGTTAGCGACGGGAAAGAACGTGATTGTGGTACCCATCTGGAACTTCTCCTTTTCAGCGCAAGCCTTAAGCGCTCATGCGGCCGCCCAACATACATCTAGCTTTTATACCCATATATTTATTATACTCATTGTCAGGCGACGAGCACAACATGTGGAGGTGCGATGGTGAAGGGCAGCAATCAGAGGGGCGCGGCGCGACTCACGAAGTGGGGACAGGCGCAGCGCCTGGAATTCATTGAGTTTCGCGTTTATTGGGAGGGGAGGCTGAATCGCAGCGATCTGGTCGATTTCTTCGGCATCTCGACGCCGCAGGCCTCGCTCGATCTGGCGCGTTATATGGAGATTGCGCCCGAGAACATCGCCTATGACAAGACCCTGAAGGCTTATCTGCCGGCGCGGCGCTTCCGGCCGGTGGTGTCATCGCCCGAGGCTGCAACCTACCTCGACCTACTCCTGGCGCCGGAACGGCCGTTGTCCAACTTTGTCGGGTGGATGCCACCTTTGGGCTTCCTTAAGGTCCCCAATCGGCAGGTGAAGCCCTCGGTGCTGCGGCCGGTATTGCAGGCCATCCGGGAGGGCGCAAAGCTGCGCATCGATTATCAGTCCATGACCCGACCGGCTCCGACCGAGCGCGCAATCAGCCCGCACGCGATCGCGTTTGACGGCTTTCGCTGGCACGCAAGGGCCTATTGTTACGAGCACAAGACCTATCGTGATTTCGTTTTCGCGCGGATCTTGAAAGTCCATGGCTCCGAACCATCCGAGATTGATCCGCTAACCGACACGACGTGGCATCGCATGGTGGACGTGGTGCTGGCCCCGCACCCCAATCTTGCGGCAGCACAACGGAAAGCGATTGCGCTCGATTACGGGATGAAAGACGAACGCCTGGTGCTGAAGTCGAGACGTGCGCTCGCGTTTTATGTCTTGCGCCAACTGGGCATCGAAGAGGATGCGGATGGCCCGCGTTCGCAGCATTTGGTTCTCTTGAACCGCGATGAGATCCTTGCGGCGACCAAGGAGGGGGCGTGAGACCACGGGGCCAGCGGGAATTGTAGATGAAAGGGTGTTGGCTGTGACGATAGATGATGTTGTTTCGAAGGTAACCGATCCCTACGAGCGTCAGGCACGTCTCTATCCGGCGCTGTTGGCCTTGTTGCCGTTGCTGGCCATGCTTGGGCTTCTCTATGCACCGGCCACGACGGCGCTCGCCGGCACTTTGACCGTGTTGGTGTCGTGCGGGGGACTCTATTTCATGACGAGTGTCTGTCGCGAATTTGGCAAGCGCCTTGAGGAGCGCCTATACGGCGAGTGGGGCGGCAAGCCAAGCACCCTATTGCTACGACACCGCGACCGGACGATCGAGAGCGTAACCAAGCTGCGCTATCACGCGTTTCTCGCCGCCAAGATTGGCCGGGCCTTTCCGGATAGCGAGCAGGAGACCCAGAACCCGGAAAAGGCGGATGATCTTTATCAGTCGGGAGTGAGATGGCTCCTCAACCACACGCGACCAGACGATACCAAGAGATTCGATCTGCTTCTCAAGGAGAACATCTCCTATGGCTTCCGCCGAAACGCGCTCGGCATCAAACCCATGGGCCTGACGATCGCGGTGGGCTGCCTTCTCTGGGTATTGGTGCGGCAGGCGCTCATCCTTTTCACCTCGGCTTGTCCGTTCAACGATATCGGAGCACTTTGGCGCTTACCGGAGAATGTGGCTGCATCATTGATCGTCTCCGTCGCGATGCTCGCCGCATGGCTCTTCTTCTTTACAAAAGCGACCGTCCGCACGGCCGCATTCACCTACGCGGAAACGTTGCTGCGCGCTTGTGACGTTTTGGAACGGTAGGGCAGAAAATGAGAATTGACATCTTCAACGTCGGACACGGCGCGGCGGCACTGGTGGTGGCCGATAACAACAACCTGGTGCTCTTCGATTGCGGCCACGATGCGAACGGATTCCGACCATCCGTCTATTTACCGCAGAACTGGCGGGCGGTGCAACAACTGGTCGTCAGCCACTACGACAGCGACCATGTTAGCGATTTGGCGAATCTGCGGGCGCGGATGCCGATAGAGCGGCTGCTGTCGAACCCTTCGATCAGCGTCAATGAGATCCGCCAGCTCAAGCTGCAGGAAGGCCCGCTCACGCCGGGGATGGCTGCTTTGCTCGAGATGAAGAGCAGATTCGGAGCCGTACAGAATGAAGCCGACCTCGCCGGCATCTCTATTCCCTATTTCTATCTTCCCTACGGCCCGCGCTTTTCGGACATGAACAATCTCAGCATCGTGGCGTTCGTCAGGTACGGTGATTTTTGTGCAGTCATACCGGGTGACATTGAGCGCGCGGGCTGGCTCGCGCTGCTTGAGAACCATGACTTTCGCCAGCAGCTCGCGGCGGTAAATGTTTTCGTGGCCTCGCACCATGGCCGAGACAACGGCTATTGCGAGGAGGTGTTCCAATACTGCCATCCGGACATCGTCGTCATTTCGGATGGCCCCATCCAACACGACTCTCAACAGCACTGCTATGATCGTCATGCACGAGGGCTGAACTTCTCCCGTGATGGTTGGCGCTATGTGCTGACGACGCGCTGGGACGGGCACATCGTCATTGATAAGACGCTCGGGCAGGCTTTTACGATCCGAAAGGGACGTTGATGCCATGAGGTATATCTGGTGTTCATCGCACTGAATCGTCGGCTTCACGAGTGGGGCAAAGGCTCAGCCGCCGCCGTTGTCACGTAATAAGGCTTGTACTCTTTCATCGGCCATCTCCTGCATGTGTGGCAGCACCCGGGAATACACGTCTCGGAGCGATTTCTGCTCGTTCCGGATTAGGAACGTGAAGTCGGCTTGCGTGTTTCTGTCGCCTGATCCTGGTGACGCGCTCCGGGGAATGTCAGCCGTACCAATTAGCTCTTGTTGTGTTCTGGTAAAGGAAGAGAGGAATTCTCAGGGGACTCTCAATGTGGACAGACTAGAAAGCGTTGTCGCAGGGCTTCGTATCTTTCGCCGCACATCAGCCAGTCGTCTGGTAACGGGTTTCCCAGTCTGGTGCCCAGCACCAAGTGCCGGATCGACTCCCGGGCAATGCCCATGAGCTCGCAACAGAGGGCGTCGGCGGCGACCGGATCATCCGCAAAGACGAGACATCCCAGATTTCTTGCAGGGCCATGTAAGGGCCCATTACCCTCCATCGCCACAATACCGTCTGTGATCACGTAGTGGATCGGAATCGTGGCAGCAAGTTCGACGATCGAATTGTCGATTCCTTGCCAGTGGAGGACGTTCTTCGGCCAGCCATAGACCGAACCCGGGACCACGCCAAAGAGGTTCTTCAGGCTGAGGGTCACTCCGGCCCAATGATGGGTCTTGATCTTGGGCATCGAGATCACGACATCAGCTGTCAGCAAGGACTTGGGCAACCAGAGTTCGGAAAGCGCGGTGAGTGACGTGGTGGTCTGCACACGGTGGACCTCGTCGTTGTTGAGATCCACGAACGTCGCTTTGCCGACATCGCGGAGCGCCGCGCCGAGACCACATTCTTCCAGCAGGAGCTCGGTGTCGCGGACGTGACCCGGCCCTTCGCCCACGGTCACCTGGGCGGCGCCCAAGCGGTAGAGGCCCTCCACGGCCGCCGCGATGACCGTGGGATGGGTGTTGATCGGTGCCGTGGACGAGTACTCGACAAGGTTCGGTTTGAGGAGAACGGACTTCCCCCGGACGGCCGGTGCGAGCAACTTGAGGCCATCCCAGACAACTTCAATAGCCTTGTCGTAGGACTCGCATCGAAGCGCCGCCACACGTGACAGCGGTCGTGGCTTTGCCGGAATTCTGCGAGTGAGGCTTTGACGCACCGCCCACCCGCCTGTTCCGGCAAGCGCCAGTGCTCCGATGGCATTTCGGCGATTCGTCATGCGCGGGTTCCGAAGTCGAAGGCTGGCGACTCCAAGGCAAGGGCAGTTAGCGCGAGCGTCGCGGTGTTCAGCGTTGCCGCGTTAGGGTCGGAGATCCGATGCAAGGACTCTACGAGTGTGCCCAAGTGCCGGCCGGACGACCTCTGCAACGCGAGTACACCCCACGCCAGCGAGTATGCCGACCCGCACTCTTCAAGCCGCCGACCAAGTAACTGCGCGGTTCCTTCGACGAGAGATGACCCGCCCTCGCCATGGGCTCTTAGCGCGCACAGGGCCATGGCCGAGAAGTCGGGGTGGGGATCAAGATCTACGCCAAAGGCATGACCGTTGCCGGCATTCCATCCGCCTGCCGAACATGCCCGATCTTCGAGCATTGCGAGTGCCGAAGGCACTCTCTCAGACGGCCGATGCCAGGCCCTGTATGCCAGCAGGGCGATAGAGGTCGGTGCTACCCAACTGAGTGTGTTCTCAACCCATGGCCACCCGAACTTGCTCGGGTCGAAGCGCACCTGGCGGTCGAAGAGACGGAACTTCCACTGCCATAGCCAGTGGCCCTCGCGCCCCCGCGTCCGTTCGAGCCATGAGAACCCACGCTCCACCGCCGATCGAACTTCTGGAGCCCAGGGACTGTTCGCGAGTGCGATGAGTGCGAGGCCGGTTGTGTAGGCGTTGGGTATAGCTGTGACCGGCCGGTTCGACCAGGCGCCACAGGGGAGTTGCGCGCCCAGCAGGTCTCCTGTGTTTGGCGCGAACTTCCGAAGGGCCAGTCGCTGAAGAGCCATCTCCTCAATGGTTCGCGGCGTGCGCGTTCGGAGCTCAGTATGGGCTGGCGTGTCCATAGTGTTATCGATCGCCTCCCGAGTCCGACTCACAGGACGTAGTACGGGCACGAAGCAGCCATTCCCACTTGCAGTCGGGCCTGTCCGGCTTCGCGGGGCATCCCGTGTTCGTCATCTCGCATGGACGAGGAAGGAGGCCGCAGCCGCTCAGCCAAATCGAGGCAAGAGCAAGGAGAAAAGCACGACCTTGGTTGCACATGATGGCTTCAACGTAGTGCAAGACACTGTTTTGGCAAAACGAGTTTCGGGAAACTCGCTTGGGGCTGAGAGCGAGGCATCCTAGACTGCCAGCATGTTCACCTCGCCTGAATTGGTGGGATGCGGCTTGCGGATCGCTGGGTACGCTGCTGACCCCGTCTTGGTCCAGATCATCTGGCTCGCCACGCAGATGCAGAAGCCCGTTCTGATCGAAGGTCCGCCCGGTACGGGCAAGACGTACCTTGCACAGGCCTTCGCGGCGGCGGCACAGACGGAGTTGATTCGCCTCCAATGCTTCGAGGGGATCACGGAGCGTCAGGCGATTGGCTCCTTTGACGAAGCCCTGCAGCGGCTGTTCCTGGAGACGCAGGCGCAGGTCGTCGACCGCCAGTGGGAGAGCCTCCGTACCCGACTGCATACCCTTGATTTCTTCACCCAAGGGCCGTTGCTGCAGGCAGTGCTCCAGCCGAAGCCGGTGGTGCTTCTGATCGACGAGCTCGACAAAGTTGATCAGAAGTTCGAGGCGCTGTTGCTCGAAATCCTCTCTGACTGGCAGATCACCGTGCCGAAACTGGGGACCGTGAAGGCTCAATCCGTTCCGTTCGTTGTCATGACTTCAAACCAGGAACGACGGCTTGGGGACCCGCTGCGCCGTCGAAGTCTCTACCAGCGGATCGAGCATCCCGATGTGAAGAAGGAAGCCGAGATTCTCGACATCCGAACGGTGGATGCCCCGGTTGAGTTGAAGGCCCAGGCGGTCGGACTTGCGCAGGCATTGCGGGGCTACAACCTGGTCAAGCCGCCCTCAATCGACGAGATCGTTCAGTTCGTTCGGGCACTGCAGCTTCTGGGACGATCCGAGATCCGCCCGGAAGACCGGGATGTGCTGCTTCCGTTCCTGGCCAAGACCGAAGAAGACGTGAAGCGCCTCTTGCTACGCGACGGATTCAGCAGCCTTGTCGCGACGGCTCGTGAGTACCGCGATCAGGCCCTGCGGGCAATGTCGCAAAGGCCAGAGGAGGCCGTCGCGTGACTTGGCGGTTCATCCTGATTGCGTTAGTCGTCAGCAGTGTCTGGGCCCAGACTTCGGCTCTCGTAGCTCTCGCAGACCGCTGGGCCGGACACTTCGGCGTACCGAGAGAGTTGGTACGGGCGGTGATCGAAGCGGAGTCGAACTGGAATCCGCGCGCGGTTTCGCCGGCCGGGGCTATCGGCTTGATGCAGCTGATGCCGGATACCGCGGCAGCTTTTCGCGTCGGAAACCGATTCGATCCGGCCGAGAACATCCGAGGCGGTGTGGCCTACCTCGCGTTCTTGATGGAGGAGTGCGGTGGCGATCTGCGTCTGGTCGTTGGCGCCTACAACGCCGGCCACGGTCGAGTGCTGAAGGCCGGGCTGCGATACCGGAACCCGGAAACGGTGAACTTCACGCATCGGGTCGCCTACCTGTTCCGACGGAATCGGCGGGAGTCGATGCTGACCCAGCGAAAGGAGCCTGCTGAATGAGAGCGTTTCTCTTACTCGTCGCGATTCAGACACTCAGCGCCCAGATCGAGCCGGTGGTGAGCAAGCGGAACCTGACGGATCAAGTGCAGGTGGTGCGTGTGGCGCCGCGATTTGCGACGGCGATTCGCGTTCCCGAACCGGTGAGTTCAATGGTCATCGGTGACCCCGAGCGGTTCCTTGCGGAGCATTCCGAGAAGGAGCCAACCCTCGTCCTTGTCAAACCCGTCACTGAGCAACCTGGCGAATCGAACCTCCTGGTTGTCACCACGAGCGGCAGACAACTGAGTTTTCTGTTGCGGATGGATCCCACCGGCCCGAAGAGGGTGGATTTCGTCCTCGTCTACAAGCCGGCCGGTAGTTTTCTCGTGGGCGAGGCGTTTCCAACGTCCTCAGAGGTCGCCAGAACCGACGTGCTCAGACCCGTCTCTGGTCTCGCGACTCCGAAGGCTGTTGATGCAGAGAAGGCCCTTGACCCACTTCAGGAGATCCTGAACCAGCAGAAGCTCGCCCCACTCCCCACACTTTACGGAGGCAAGCCTCCAACAGTGTCTGGCGAAGGCGATCGGGTTAGAGCGGGAGTCTCCGAAGTCGTCGATCAGGGGCGCACGGTGATGGTCCTCTTCTCGGCCGTCAACCCGCAGCCGAACGCGATCGAGATCATGCCACCGCAGGTGCAACTAGCCGGGAAGACACGGAAAGGAGCTGTGATCCGCAAGGACCGTTGGACGACCAGCGAGCAACTCCCGGTGCAGGACTTCCGACTGTCGCGGCGGCGGCTCGGCCCTGGGGAGCGGGTGGATGGCGTGGTGGTGTTTTCACGGCCGGGATTTAAGCAATCGCACGAGAGCTTGTTTCTGCAAGTCGCCGAGAGCGGAGCGGTTGACCGGCCTGCCCTGGCCCCGATTGGTTTTGGTGTTTCAGCAACTCGTGAGGAGGCTTCCCATGGCCAATGAACAGATCCCGCAGCGCGATCACGAAGAGGATGTCGCGACCGACCTATCCAAGACCACGGACAATCCGGAGTCTCCCGGGTCGGAGAGTACAGAAGCCGAGCCATCGAATCAGGCTGCGAAGCCGATTTCGCTGCTCGACAGGATTCGCGCCCGCCTTGGGCCGGTTCCGGAGAGCCGCGACCTGAAGTCGGCGGAGCGAACACGCGGGCTCGTCATCCTGGTCGGGGCGAGCGTGGCGTGCCTGTTTCTATTTGTCGGGCTGTTCACTACGGACGCTGACAGCACAAAGAAGCCGCGAGGAACGAGTCCCAATCTAGGAAGACCATCATCGATCCCAGCAAATCCGGAGGTCGCACAACGATCGGCGGTTCCTCAATTGAGCGTCAACCAGCAGCCGAATGAGGAGCCGAACGAATTGACCGAACAGGATCTACTCGGAACGATGCGGAATCGTGCGACAGCGCTGCCACCTGACCCGCCGTCGGCCGGTCCCTCCAAACCAGAACCTTCACCGGCCAGGGATCTGGCATCGGCGAACTTCTCCGATCCCGCACTCATGGAGGCGTACCGCCGCCAGAACATTGCGCCGCCGCGGCAACCCAGCAACGTGACCAACTGGGAAGAGGCCATCTCGGAACATCAGAGCCGCCAGCAGAAGCAGGCGAATGCTCAGCCTGCTGCGCCGCCCGTGAAGGAAGTCCCCCAACTCGGCAAGTCCTCGCTCGTTTTTGTGCGCTCCCAGACGGCCGTTACGGCTGGGGCGCAACAGGTTCGACCGATGATCCAGCGCGTGGAAGGGCGGTATCTGCCGCA
>DNFG01000227.1:404-11549 GCA_003487005.1 Bryobacterales bacterium | reverse complement strand
GCTTTGACGGCGTCGTTCAGCGGCACGCCACCCTTCACGCCGAAGTGGAGTTGGGCAGAAAGTGGCGCGCCAGCGGCCAAACAGAGCACGAAGAGGCGGAAGAGGCTCATTTTCAGCGAGTTCTGAGGAGCGGGTTGTGTTGTCGGCAATGGTGACTCCTGGTGAATCTGACGCGGGCCGTCCATGCCGGGTTGCGCCGGGAACAGCCCGGCGGAAGACACGGCCTTCAGCGTCAAATTCTACCGAATCCCCCGCTGCTTCGTCTCAAAAGGGAGCGCGTGGTTTGTTATAATTGGGTGTGGCCTCGCTGGGAGGTCGTCTAATGGTAAGACTGCAGACTCTGGATCTGCGTATCGGGGTTCGAGTCCCTGCCTCCCAGCCAATTCCCCCCGGGCTGCGTTCCCCGAACATTCGCCGTTGGTTTGCAAGGAGAAGCTGAGAATGCGTTACTGGTTCCTGTTGTTCGGTCTTTCCGGCCTGCTGCCCGGTCAGGGCGCGGGTGATCTGTTCAACCGGGCCCCGGCAGGGGTGGAGGAGGCTGCGCGGGCGCGGGTGACGCAGTACTTCACCTTCCAGATGGAGGGCAAATTCCGGCAGGCGGAGGCTTTGGTGTGCGAAGCCGGCCGGGATGCCTATTACGACATGGAGAAGACACGCTGGCGGAGCTTTGAGATCATTAAGACCTCGTTTGAGGATGACTTCCAGACTGCCAAAGTCGTGGTGCTGCTGGGCACGACGATGAACACGCCGCAGGGCGCGCTGGATGCCAACTATCCGTACGTGTCGACGTGGAAGCTGGAAGGGGGGAACTGGTGTTTCTTTATCGATCCGGTCAGGGCCTTGTCTCGGGAGACGCCATTCGGCACGATGAACGCAGGACCTGGCGACGGCCGGGGCGGAGCGGGTGGCGGGTCGCCGTTCGTGTCCCAGGAGCAGGTGTTGGCGTCGCTGAAGAAGGGGGTCCGTGCGTCCACGCAGGAGGTTCTCTTGAGTTCCTACGAGAAGTCGTCGGCGCAGGTGGAGATCGTCAATAACCTCAATGGACAGATCGAGATGCAGGTCACTCACGCACCGAGGAAGGGTCTGAGCGTGAAGCTCGAACGACCGGCCCTGGGGCCGAATAGTTCGACGATGCTGCGACTGGACTACGAACCGCCCGATCCGTCGGCGAAGGACGAACTCGATCTGGTGATCCGGATCAGCCCGAGCGGTCAGACCATTCCGGTCAAGGTCAACTTTTCGGTTCCGCCGAGTGTCATGGAGAAGATCCCGGAGGCGCTCCGGAAGCAGCAGAAACAGTAATTGGCCCGCGAAGTGCTTCCAGTGAGGTGGGAGGCACATCTCGGCAATGGCGATTACACCGTCAGGCAGTTCACCACTCGGCTCTGTACTCGAGAGCCAGCACCCCGGAGCGCGGGCACACGGCTCGATTCGCTCCGGTCATTCCATTGATTTCAAACAGTTTGTGAATGAGGCTGGGGCTCAGGAGCCGCCTGTCGCCGCTCCGACTCCGGACCAGGCGCCGAGGAGTTCCAAAGTGGAACTCAGTCCCATCCCGGGACCCATTCCGGACTCTGTCGAGGGATCAGGTGCACCGCGAACGGATACGCCCATCGCCACGACCGAACCTGAACTGCAGGAAAAGGCGTTGTCCGCGGTTCGGAATGCGCTTGAAGCTGCGGGTATCGGGGCGGGCCAGGTGGAGTTGAGTTACCGGGAGGAGTTGGTGTGGTATCCGGGCGGAAGCTGGATCAACCACTACGTAACGGCGACGGCGAGCGATGGAAGGACCATGGATTTCTCCGCCAAACTGGCGGAGCGCAGCCCGCAGGTGACTGCGACGGAGATCGATTCGTATCTTCTGCGGGAGGCCGTCATTAGCTAGAGAAGAGCCCGGAACCGCCGGGTTGGCGGGTTCCGGGCTCTCCACGTGCGGGGCCGGAAAGGAGTTTACTGCGGTCCAATGGCGATGATGGAGCCATTGGCGTAGAGCGGCTGACCGGGATTGACTTCCATGACGAAGCCAAGCGGCCGGTCGTTGCCGAAGGTGGCGGTCTGCGGGACCACGAAGACGATCTCGTAGATGCCGATCAGATTCTCGGCGAGTTTGGCGGAGACCACTTCGACACCAGCGTCATCGATGCCGACGGCGACCGCGGCGCGGACGAACTGGTCAATCTGCCCAACGCGATTGGTGTCGGCGGTGGGTGTGGTCTGCCCGAGGCCAATGGCGTACATGCGGAGGGTTTCGCCGCGGCGCGCCGGTGTTTCGGGCGTCACGACGAGACCATCCGATCGGATGACGACGGCGGCCCGCCGGTTATTCGGGAAATTATCCTCGAGGACGCCGGGTGACGCGGCGAGGATCGGGATACCGGAGACCGTGGTGTTGCCGCCCTGGACGGTGACGGTAGCCGAGGCGGTGGCGCCGGACAGTTCGAAGGGCGCCTGGATCAGGATCGATTCGGCGCCGTTGTGATTTGCAACCTGATAGATGGGAGCGAAGGCGGACCCGGCGTTCGAGGTAAACTCGACGCGGACGCCCTGGTATTCCAGCGGCAGACGGCCCCCGAGAAGGTTGGCGTTGCGTTCGCCGGTGATGCCGGGAGCGAGGCCGGCACCGGAGATCCGGATCAAGGTGCCGGGAGCGATGCCGGGGTCATTGCTGGCGGCGTTGCGGAAGCTCAGGGCGTTGAGGACCGGCCCGGGCAGCCGCGAGCCAAGGGTGAAGGTAACCGGAGGCTGGCCGGTGACCGTGGCCCTGATTGTGATGGTGCCGGGCGAGTTGCCGGCCACGACGTTGATGCTGGCATTGCCAGCGGCGTTGGTGGTCGAAGTTGCGGCGCTCAACTGCGCCGAACCACTGCTGAGGGCCCAGGAGACCACCTGGTTGTTGACGGGCGCGCCAGCGAGATCCGTAATGCGCACGGTGAGCGGCGCGGGGAAGGGCGCGTTGATGACGATACCGGTCTGGTTGTTGCCGGAGACGATGGCGATGCCGCCGACGAGGGACTCAACGATGACGTCGAAGAGCACTTCCTGGGCTCCGGCCTTCAGCCGGATCTGGTGGGTGCCGGGGACATTGCCGATGCGGACGCGGGTGGAAACCAGGCCGTTCTGGTCGGCGACAGCGACGGTGCCCTCCAGGAGCAGCGTGTTGGCCGTGACCACTTCCCACGTGACGGGGGTTCCGGTGAGGACGTTCCCGAATTCATCGGTGATGCGGGCGGCGAGGGCGAGCGGCAGAAGCTGCCCGGTGCGGCCGGTCTGGCTGTTGCCCTGGGTGATCACGGGTTTGCCGGGGTCCCCCGGGGTGACAGTGAGTCGAATCCCGCTGAAGAGCCGGTATTCCCCGCCAACGTCCACGATGAGATCGGCGATGCCGGTCCGGCCGGTGGCGATAACCTTGCAATTCGCAATGCCGTCCTCGCCGGTGAGAGCGGTGGTGCCTTCACAGCGGGCGAAGGGTCCGAGTGTGGTGTCGACATTCACGGTATACACGCGAACACCCACGTTGGGTATCGGCAATCCTGCCGAGACGCCCTGGCCGCCGCTGGTGACGACCTGGACTCGGACTGCGCCGTCCGCGGGGGTACCCAGCTTGGCGGTAATGGTCCGGTTTTCCTGTGGAGGCGACAGCAGGATTGCGGTGGGACTGCTATCGAAACCGCCGCCGAGGAAGGGGAACGCGGTGGCCACGAAGCTTGCGCTGCCGATCTCGGTATTGGCGGTCATGGTGTAGCTGAGCGTGGCCTGACCACCGGGGATCGAACCGCCGGGGATCCAATTGAAGCGGGACTCGCCGTTGGCGTCGGTGATCTGGTTGGGGTCGCTGGCCGAGGAAACGCCATCGGTGAAGGTCCATGTGACATTGACGCCAGGGATCGGGTTGTCATCCCCGTCGACAACGCGGACGATCAGCGGCTTGGTGAAGCCATTGAAAAGCTGCGTCAACTGGCCGTCGCCGGAGACCTTGAGGATGCGCGGTCCGATGGTGCCGGGGTCGCCTGGACCTCCGCCGGTACCGCCGGTCACGGTGCTGACAAACTCGCGGACGATGGCGCCGGAGGTCGCCCGGACGACGAACTCACCGTTCGTGGGGGGCGAGGTGACCTGGACGACAGCAATGCCCTGTCTGTTGGTGACGACATTGGTGGCGGAGAGTTGGACGCCGGGGACGGTGGCGGAGAAGGTGACAGGCGCGTTGAGGACGGGCTTACCGAGCGGGTCGACGACGCGGACGGCGTAAGGCTTCAACGGGGAGTTCGGGGCAACAAGCTGGCCACTGCCATACAGGAAGATCTCTGACGCGGGTCCGGCGGAAGATGAGGCAGCAAACAGAGCGGGGCCGCCGCTGCCGGGCCCGACATTGATGGCGCCGCCGGTATTGTTCTGGATCAGATCATAACGGTGGAGCAGTTGGCCCTGCAGGTAATACATGTTGCGCGGGCCGGGGAATTCGTCGGAGACGGCGTAGCTGGTAACGGCGGAAAGCGTCCCGATATTGGGGAAGCTGGCCTCGACGACGGTGAGTGTCGGATACGTCAGCTCCATGATGCGGGCGGCATTCTGAAGGTAAGCCAGTGCCTTGGTATTGCTGAGGATGATGATCTGGTCAGGGAACAGGAGATCCTGGGTGCCGGGCAGGGCGATGCCCGCCTCGGAAATGACGGCGGGGGCGGCAGGCTCACCCGTGTTGTTCTGCCCGGGAATGTTCAGGTCGAACACCTGGATGGAGCGGCCATTGAGCAGGTTGTTACCCGCAAGCATGTAGCGCCCATTCGGCGAAAAGGAGAGCTTGGCCGGTGAGGAGATCAACTGGGTGAAGCCGAGACGCTGGAAGGGGGGTGCTCCGGAGTATTCGAGAAGTTGAAACTGGCCGGTGATGAAGACACGGCCGGTAGGAGAAACGGAGACGTTATTGATGATGCCGATATTGCCGAACTGGCCTTCGACGGCGGCGGTGGAGAGGTCGACGATCGTGAGGAGGCCGGAAGTGGCAACGCCGCCGCTGATGACGAAGGCGTAGCGGCCATCGGGGCTGATGTCGAAATCGCGGGGCGTGCCGCCAATGACGGTGGTACCTGTAGCGAGGACATTCTCGGTAATGAGATCAATGGTATAGAGCGTGCCAGGCTGCGAGCCGGCAATCACATAGAGGCGGGTGCCATCGGGGCTGACCTGAGCGCGGGTCGCCGCGCGGCCATCGAGAGTGAGCGTGCGAACGGCGCCGGTCAACTGGCCGCTGACGATAGAGGCGAAGCTGACGGGCCCCAATGGGTTATTCGCGATGAAGATCGCTTTGTCTCCCTGGGGTGGGGAGAGGATCTGGAAGACGCCGGCCGGGGGATTGATACCACCCATGGAGAGGAGCTGCTGGGTATAGCCCTGGACGGTGGTGGAGGGACTGCCCGTGGGGGGCAGGACAAAGACGTTTCCGGCGACGGCGGTCCCCGCAAGTGCGACGAGCAAAAGACCGGTCAGGAGCGGAATCTGACGAAGATTCATGATCACCTCGAAGAGAGAGTAGACAGACGGCGGGTAGGAACGCGGCGGGAACTTTTTCAAGTATAGCAGATGGCGCAGAGCGGGGGAAGTAAAAGAAAATCGGGGAGGGCCGAAGCCCTCCCCGAAGTGTTTTGCTGGAACGAAGTTCCAACCAGGATTACTGGTTGAGGGCTTCGCTCTTCGCACCAGTACGCGTGACGGTCCAGGACTCGTCGAACATGTTCTGGTCGAGGATCAGCGGGATGTAGCCCATCGCCAGCCGCTGTGCGCCCAGGTCGGACACGAACGCGAAGCCGTGACCATACTGGAAGTTGCAGCGGATGATGATGTAACCCTGGAAGCCAGGAGTGGCAGCGATGTTGAGGTTGCCACCGGAGGACAGGGTGAACACCAGCTGGGTGCCTTCGTTCACGGTGCCGGAGGTCTGGGTCGCGGGAGCCGCGCCACCGCCTGCGGTCGCACCGTAGTAGTACACGTTGCAAGGACCACGCTGCGGCACGGTGCCGTAGGGGTCGAGCGAAGTGTTGGACACCACGAGACCCGTGTCAAAACCAGCCTGGTTCGAAACGAACGGATACAGGATGTTGGTCTGGCAGGGGTTGATGGTGAAGGTGGTGGCGGACTGCGGGTTATCCACGAAGCGCGGCACCGGAGCGGTGGAGGACGCCGTGAAGACCGTGGTGGTCGGCGCATAGTTGCCGGTCACCGTCGCAGTGCCGAGGCCCGGCAGCGGGTTGGAGCCGTAGGTCACGTTCACCGTGAAGGTCAGGCCACTGATCGCGCCAGGGTTGGAAGCAACGACTTCCCAAACTGCCACGCCAGCGCCGCCCGAGAGGGAGACGGAGGACGTGCCGCTGGAAGCGGAAGGCACACCGGGGAAGGCAGGCTGAGTCCAGGACGGGTAGGAAACCGTGCCGCCGGCGCCATTGGCGTCGTGGCCGGTCACGCGATTCGCCGTATCACCAGAAGAGTTCTTGGAACCATTGACAACCGAGAGGCTGACGTTGGCGGGAACGTTGGAGAAGCGGGCGATCAGACGGGTACCCTGAGTGGCCACGCCGGTGCCCGCGGGCATACCGACGTTACCGCCTGCAGGAGACGCGTTGGTGAACATGGACTCAGTGTTGTAGATCTTCCCAGGGATGTACTGGTGATAGATATCGTCTTCACCACTCGGCTGGGTGACGTCGTCATAGTTCGGGTTGTTGTGGCGGAATGCCGTACCAAACCGTTCCGTGAAGGTGATGTTGTACTGGTAGGTGCCGGGCTCGCACTGGTTGTAGTTGCCGCCGGTGGCCGAGAAGGTCATGCCGGGCTGGACAAAAGCAACCGTCAGCTGCGGATTGGTGAGAGCCAGCGAACCCGTACCGGAGATCGAGATGAACATGTTGATCGAGGTCGGGATCAGAGTGGAGCTCACGCCGAGCTGATTGGCGTTCGCGCGGACGTTGGTCAGGCGGATGATGCGGTTGCCCGCGGTGCCCGGGGGATCCACGGGAACGCCGAGCCAAGTCACCGAGTTGGCGCCGGACTGGACAGCCTGGTAAACGTTGTAACGGGAACCGCCAGTGTAGTTGGCAGTGCCATTACCGTTCGCCGAGGTCAGCCCGCAGTTGCCGGGGGCCAGGCAGGTCGACTGGATGGCAGGGGCCGGTTCGTCGATGAGGAGCATCGCTTCGGAGCCATTGCCAACCAGACGGCTGGTGACGTTGGTGTTCAGGAAGATCTGAACGTTGACGGTCGGAATGGGAGCGCCAGCGACGGTCGGGTTACCGCCGTTGCAAACGATCACAACCTGACCGACTTCTTCGGCCACGCCTTCGGCACGAGCGATCGGCGGAACGCCGGCATTCGCCGTGCACGACAGCGGATTAAACACCTGCGCGCTGGCGATACCGGTCACGACGACCAGAAGCGCCATCAGCAGGAGCGATTTGCGAAAACTAACCATTTCCTTCTCCTTGTGAAGATGCGGATTCGAATTGATGAAGGGTCTCTTTAACCTGAGCCTCAGCGGAAGTGAAGAGCGGAATCTCGGTGCTGAACGGCAAAAGAGGCAGCGCCGGAACGCTGTTGCGTCCATCTTTCGCTGCCGTCTTCGACGCCGGTTTGCCTTGGCGGATTCCCATGTAATTGTTTGTAAACCTGTTACTCTGTGCCCGCAGGATTCTCGCTGGCATGACGGCCTGACGTCTCCCACTGGAGAGCAGACTCATTCATACCACCTTTCCGAAGCGCGCGTCAAGCAAGTTCAGCCGACAGGCGCACACGGCAGGGCCACGATAAACCCCTACGCAGGCATTAAAACATGCATTGCAGGCGCAGGTCAATAGTTTCCTTATATATAGTTGATCGAATTCGCCGCGCGGACGTGATTCTGACGGCCCATCATCAGTCGCGGATCATCCGCTGGAGGCGTTTCATGCCCGATTTGAGCTCTTCGGTGACTTCCAGCATCTCGTTTGTGTCCCGAATGACGCGAGGTGTGAGAAAGATCACCAGCTCGGTGCGCTCCTTGGTGTACGACCGGTTGCTGAACAGGGCGCCCAGGCCGGGAACTCGCGTCAGAAAGGGAACGCCCGTGTTGGAATCCCCGCTCGATTCGTTGATGATCCCGCCGATCGCGATCATATCGTTGTCCTGAACGGTCACCTGCGTCTTGATCGTCCGCTGGCTGAAAGAGGGAGACTGGATGCCGGACGAGGATGACGGCGGTTGCGGCGCGGACACCTCCTGATCGATCTCGAGGGTGACGATTCCGGAGGGGTTGACGCGGGCAGTGATGCCGAGGCTGACACCCGTGCGCCGGTTGGTGATCGTGTTCGCAAACAGCGAGTTGCCGTCCTGGATGCCGCCGGTGACGGCCTGGGACTGCAGCATGGGCACTTCGATGCCGACGTTGATGGCCGCCGGGACGGAATCGGTGGCGATAACGGAGGGAGCGGAAATGACCCGGGCGCGAGTGCGCGTCTCCGCCGAGGTGAGGAACGCCAGCAGTTCGCGGCTCTGACCGATCAGGGCGCCGGCGGAGAGCGAGATGCCCTCGTTCATGGTCGCCTGGAGTTGACGCTGGGTCGTCGTCACCCCCGTCGTGGATTCGCCTCGACGGCGGAGGAAGGCGGCGATGCCGTTCGAGAGGGAACCGGTCAGGGCAACTTCATAGATCCGGGCCTCGATCAGGACCTGGCGGGGAGGGACGTCCAGGTCACGGAGCAGTTTGAGCACCGCCTCATATTCCTCTCCGGTGGCCAGGATGAGGAGGGAGTTGTCCATGAGATTGGGGACGACTCGGGGGCCTTTGGGCATCCTGCGCATGCTATACCCGTAGGGATCGTCGAGGTACTGTCCGGTCTGGTCCCGGTCGCGAGAGGACGAGCGTTCACGGTCGTCTCCGGTGCCGGACGACGGGGAACGCGTGCTGTAGGTAGGGCCCATCCAGCTACCGGGACCCATCATGCCCATGCCCCCCATCCCCATCATGGCCATCGGGTTCATCATGCCCATGCCGCCCATCCCCATCTGGTTCATGCCCATGCCACCCATCCCCATCTGATTCATACCCATGCCGCCCATGCCCATCTGACCCATGCCCATGCCGCCCATTCCGCCCATACCGCCAAACCCGAAACCGAAGCCGCCCATGCCCCCCATCATGCCCATCATGCCCATGCCCCCCATGCCGGGCTGCATGGAGTAGTAGAGACTCATGATTGCGAAGGCGAGCATATCGGCGCGTCCGTAGCGGACGCGGTAGACGTACGTATCCGTGCGGCCGGCAGCGCTCTCCACTTTGACATCGAGTTTGGCGAGCCACTCCTCGACTTCCTTGAACACGCCCGGATTCGGGGCAACAGCGATGAGGAGGTTGATGCGGTTGACGGGAACAAAGCGAATCGAGGAAAGGTCCTTGCCCATCGAGATCGACTTCATGAGGTCCTCGAGTTCGTCCGCAAGATCGGAGGGGCGGGAGTGTTTGACCTCGAAGAGGCGGACGCGCTGGCGGGCGAGCGCATCGGAGTCGAACATCGTGACGAGTTCCATGGTGCGTTTCATGGAACGGCGGGAGTCGAGTATCAGGAGCAGGTTGGCGGAAGGATAGCTCCAGGTTCTGCCTTCGGCGCCGAGGAATTCGTTGAGAAGTTTGGACAGTTCCTCGGCGTTGGCGTACTTCAGGAAGACGAGGTTGAGCATGGCGCGGTCGTCTTCGGGGATCTGGGAGGCGTCGACATTCGGACGCAGCGGCATGGAATTGAGCTGATTGAGCGGGACGATTCGATGGATGGACCCGGTTTCGACCATGGCATAGCCGTTGATGCGGAGGATGGTATCGAGGAGGGCGCGGGGGTCGATGTCGCGGGCCTCGCCGTAAGTATTGAGCGTGACGCTGCCCTGGACTTCGGGGTCGATGATGTAGTTCAGCTTGAGTTCGCGGGCAAGATAGTCAACCACTTCAACGAGGCTGACGTTCTGCAGGTTGAGGCCGCCGAGGGAGGCTGCCGGGGCGGGAGTGGCCTGACCGGGCAGGGGGGAGGTGGCACTGGGCTCCTGGGTCGCGGGCGTTTGGGCGGGTTGTGGCTTGGGAGGGGCGGGTTCGGGCTGGCCCTGGGGCATGCCGGCCTGGGGGCCGAAGCCGGGGGGAAGGCCTTTGGGGATGGGAATGGGCTTGGGCGGTTGCGCGGGCTGAGGCTGCTGGGCGGTAAGCGGGGTGGTGATGAGGAGGAGCGAGAGCGTCCAGGCAAGCACGGGTTTGAGGACAGGCATCATGGGTGACATCCTTTAGCGACAACTACTTACGGGCGGCGAGAGCGGCTTTTTCGGCGTCATCAAGGGCAGACTTGGCTTTGGTCCAACGGGAGCGGCCGAAGGGAGTGGCGCGCTGGAAGACGACCTCGTTGGCACGGATTTCGACGATTTCGAGAACGGGGCCGGAAGACGCAGGGGCCGCGGCCGTGGAGTCGGCCGCTTCGGCGGGTTCAGCCTTGGTGACCTGGTCTTCGGGACCGCGCGACCAACCGAAGGGTGTGCGGGTGTAGATCCACTTCTGGCCCTTGGCATCGGTGTGGCGCCACTGCTGAGCGTTGACGCGTTCGGCGCCCGCGGGGAGACCGGCGGGAGGCTTGGCGGCAGTCCGGGCAGGAGACTGGGCGGTGGTCTTGGAATCACCGGTGGGGGCCGCGGACGCGGTAAGGACGAAGGTGAGAGCGAAAAAGAGCGATTGAATCACGTTCATAGCCGTTCCTTGAGGCGTTTTTTGCGCTGGAAGAGTCCCTTTACTGCACTTTTTCCCAACGGCAGGATTTGCCGAAGGGGGTTTCGGTGACGAGTTTGCGGTATCCGCCGGTGACGGTGCCGGGCGGCGAATCGTCGCCCTCGACGCAGCCTTTGAAGCTACCGCCGAGATCGACTCCGGGCCCACGAACGGCTTCGGCGGAGACGGTCTTCGCCGCTGGCTTGGCGGCGCCTTTTTCCGGGGCGGCTTTGGCCTTGCCCGGGGCACGGGGTGGGGTCTTGTCGCGGATGGTCTGGAAAGGAGCGTTGATGGTTTCGCCATCCCACTCGAAGGTGAGACCATCGCCGGCGATGGCGAGAAGGGTGAATTCGCCGACGCGTTCGCCGGTCTGATAGGACTTCTGAGGC
>DNFG01000227.1:0-143 GCA_003487005.1 Bryobacterales bacterium | reverse complement strand
CCGGTCTGATAGGACTTCTGAGGCTGGCCGGAAGCGACCGAGAGGACCACCCGCGGGGCGCCGCCGAAATTCATGACGCCGTAGTAGCGGGGGAGTTCGGGCCGGGGCTTCGGAGCCGGGGCCTCGATGATGACTTCGGGGTT
>DNFG01000388.1 GCA_003487005.1 Bryobacterales bacterium | reverse complement strand
CGCTGATCGACTTCCGCAAGATCAACACCGAACACCGTCTCTGGCTCGTCGACATCAAGAACGACCTGGTTCTGCGGAAGGAACTCGTCGGCCACGGCACTGGCTCCGCGCTCAAAGGCTCTCCCGGCTGGGCCAAGTTCTTCTCCAACGAACCTGCCTCGAAGGCTTCCTGCGTCGGCGGGTTCGTCGCCCTGAATACCTGGCCCAGCGAACTCGGCGGCCAGAGCGGCACCGCTCTCGCCGTCGACGGCCTCGATAAATCCAATGCCGCCGCCCGCTCGCGCGGCATCCGCTTCCACGGAGCCACGTACGTCAAGCCGAGCAGCGTCGGCAACAGCCACGGCTGCTTCGTGACGATGTCCCCGGTCAATGAACACCTGGTGAAGGTGATCGCCGGCGGATCCTTCGTTTACGCCTTCGGCGGCGACGACCCGGCATAGCTGCACCTGCCGTCCTCGTCAACCCGGCTGGCTGCGATAGCATTGCTGTCATTGACAGCAATGCTATCATCGAATCGTGGCTGTCCTGACCATTCGCAGACTCGATGACGCCGTCAAGGCCCGCCTGCGGATTCGCGCCGCCCAGAACGGCCGGTCGATGGAGGAAGAGGCGCGCCTGATCATCGAGCAGGGGCTGACTCCCGTCCGGGAAGCGCCCGCCGAAAACCTCTACCAGGCCATCCGCCGCCACATTGAACCTCTGGGTGGCGTCGAACTGGAGATCCCGCCTCGCGGCCCGGGCCGCGAGCCCCCGGACTTCCGCGAATGATCCTGCTCGACACCAACGTCATCTCCGAAGCCCTTAAACCCGCCCCGGATCCCGCCGTTGCCTTCTGGATTCAGTCCCAACCGTGGCCTTTGGTCGCCACCACTTCCGTCACCGTGGCCGAACTGCTTCACGGCCTCGAACTTCTCCCCCAGGGTCGCCGCCGCCACGGCCTTCAGATCGCAGTCCGCAAAGCCATCAGCGAACTTGAAGGGCGAATCCTCCCGTTCGAGGAGCCGGCCGCACTGATCTACGCTGAAATCTCCGCCCTGCGTCGCTCCCTCGGCCGCCCCATTCAACCTTTCGACGCCCTCATCGCCGCCATCGCCCGTCACCATGGCGCCGTCCTCGCCACCCGCGACACCCAGGACTTCGCCCACTGCGGCGTCCGCCTCGTCAACCCCTGGTCCGCGCCCGCCAAGCGCCGCTAACCTTCAATCGCGCCCCCGCCGGCAGTTCCCCGCCCTCAACCGGATCAACCCGTCCGTTCCGCGATAAACTCCGCGATCCGGCCGGCATCGTTCGGCAGCACTACTGGCCTGTTGCCGAAATTCGACTCGATCCCTTGGCCCCAAGGCGTTTTCAGGCCCCCGGTGTGGTACTTGAAGATGTAATCCGGGTCCTTCAGGACGTTGCCCGTCAGCACCGCCACCACGTCGGCGTCCGCGGCGATCACCCCCGCCGCGCGCAGTTTTTTCAGCCCGGCGAGCGTTGCCGCCGACGCCGGCTCGCAGCCGATCCCGCACTGCCCGATCACCGCCTTGGCGTCCGCGATCTCCTGCTCGGTGGCCCGCTCCACCACTCCGCCCGAGGTCTCCACCTCGTGAATCGCCTTCGGCCACGACACCGGGTCCCCGATCCGGATCGCCGTCGCCAGCGTTTCGGGTTCCGTCACACTGACGAATTTCGACCGCTCCCCGTCGTGGAAATAGTCATAAAACGGCGCCGATCGCGCCGCCTGCACCACCGCCAGCCTCGGCAGGCGGTCGATGAAGCCCATTGCGTGCAACTCCCGCAATCCCTTGCCGAACGCCGACACGTTGCCCAGATTGCCGCCGGGCACCACCACCCAATCCGGCACCCGCCAGTCCCGCTGGTCGAGCATCTCCACCATGATCGTCTTCTGGCCTTCGATCCGGAACGGGTTCACCGAATTGAGCAGATAAATGCCCGTTTCGTCCGCCAAAACGCGCACCAGAGCCAGAATCTGGTCGAAATTGGCCTCCACTTGCAGCGTCAGCGCGCCATATTCGAGCGCCTGCGCCAGTTTGCCGTAGCTGATGTTGCCGTGGGGCAGAAAGATGATCGGGGTCAGCCCCGCCGCCGCCGCGTAGGCCGCCATCGACGCCGAAGTGTTGCCGGTGGACACGCACGCCACCCGCTTCATCCCCAGTCGCAGCGCCACCGTCGCGCCGGCCGTCATCCCGTTGTCCTTGAACGAGCCTGTCGGATTAAAACCCTGGTGTTTGAACGTCACCGCGTCCATTCCGGCGTACTCCGCCGCCCTTGGCGCATTCAGCAGCGGCGTGTTGCCCTCGCGCAAAGTCACCGCGCAGTGCTGGCGCTCGTTGAAAAAGCCCAGCATCTCGCGGTAGCGCCAGACGCCGCTCTGGTCCAGAGGGGTGTTGGACATCCGCCGCTCGCGCCAAAGCCGCTTCGTCGCCGCCGGATCGAGCGTGAGCGATGGATCGCCCGACTCCAGCAGCGCCGCGCACTGCGGACACGTGTAGATCACCTCGTCAATCGGATAGACCGCGCGGCATTCAGGGTTCAGACAGTGTAGTTCGGAAGGCACAAACCTCCCATTATTCCAGATGGAAGACCTCTTCCAGCGGCAGCATCCGCTCGTCCGCGCCCGCGCCGCCCAGATCCTCGAAGAACTCGCGCATTTCGGCCTGCCAGCGCGCGTTCACTTCCGTCTTCAACATCGCGGCCCGCGACGCGTCGAAATCCGCGCACTCGACGTAGCCCACCAGCAGGCCGTCGCCGCGCAGAAACAGCGAATAATTCCGCCATCCGGTCTCCCGCAGCGCCTCCAGCATCTCCGGCCAAACCGCCCGGTGGCGCTCCCGGTATTCCTCCAGCCGATCCGGCTTCACCCGCAGCACAAAGCAATGACGTTTCATCTCTGGCATGATAACGGTTGTCATGCCTGAAACGCGGCGCCTCCAGGATCTGGCCGGCATCGGACCAGCCCTGCTGAGCGACTTGCATCTCCTCGGTATCGCCACTGTCGCTCGACTGGCGAAGAAGGACGGCCGCAAACTCTATCTCGAACTCTGCCGTCTCACCGGCACGCGCCAGGACCCCTGCGTCGAAGACGCCCTCGTCTGTGCTGTCGCCCAGGCCCGCAATCCGGACCTGCCCGCCGAACAGCGCCAGTGGTGGTACTGGTCCCGCGTCCGCAAGCAACGGCAGACCGCCGCTTCCCCCGCGAAGCGCAGCAGCAAGGAGATGCCGCCATGCCCGACAAGTATCCCCATTACACCGAAGCCATCGCGCTCGAGGAAGAAAAGGTCTTCGCCGACCGCGATGTCGAAGCGTATCTCGCCTCCCTCGCCGATGTCCCGCCCGAAATCGGCTGGCTCTTCGGCGCCGACATCTGTCAGGACGAAGTGATTCACGACGGCTTCGAGCAGTACTTCTTCGGCCACGGCGGGCTTGTCGCCCCGGAGGCCGTTCTGGGCTTCGAGGCGATCGGACAGACCTCCGCCGCCCTCCTGCTCAAAGGCGCCATGGAGAAGTTCGGCCCCGAGTACCCCCGCGACCGCCTCGACCGCGTCGCCGTCCTTGACGACATGGACGAGGAAGCCTGCATCGCCCTCCAAGACCTTGAAACCATGTTCATCGAGCAGGTCAAAAAGGAAGCCGGCGGCTACAAAAAAGCCGTCAACCGCTTCGCCGCCACCCTCGCCGGAAAGGTGAAATGAACGCGCTCCATCTCGAAAACGGAACCGTCACCCTCATCAACGCCCCGAAACCGAAAGCGAAGGCGGGCCACGTGCTGGTCCGCCTCCGCCTCGCGGGCATCTGCAATACCGACCTCGAACTCCAGCGAGGCTACTATGGGTTCGCCGGACGCCCCGGCCACGAATTCGTCGGCGAGCGTGTCGACACCGGCCAGCGCGTCACCGGCGAAATCAACCTCGCCTGTGGCCGCTGCGACTGGTGTGCCCGCGGTCTTGGCCGCCACTGCTCCCGCCGCTCCGTCCTCGGCATCGTCAAGCACCCCGGCGCCTTCGCCGAATACCTGACTCTGCCCGAAGTCAACCTCCATCCGGTCCCCGGTCATGACCCGGACGAGCACGCCGTCTTCACCGAACCTGTCGCCGCCGCCTGCGAGATCCTCGACCAGATCACAATCCCGCCCGGCGAACCCGTCGCCGTACTCGGCGATGGCAAACTCGGCCTGCTGATCGCGCAGGTCCTCGCCGCCCACGGAGCGCGGGTCCACCTGCACGGCAAACACGCCAACAAGCTCAAAATCGCGCGCAAAGCGGGCGTCAAAACCCACTTTGTGGACGAAAAAACGCGTTCCCGGTACAACATCACCGTCGACGCGACCGGTTCCCCCGCCGGACTCCGCGCCGCCGCCGCTCTCACCCGCCCGCGAGGCACGATCGTCATGAAATCCACGATTCAGGGCGAAACCAGCCTCGATTTCGCCCCTCTGATCGTCAACGAAATCACCCTCGTTGGCTCCCGCTGCGGCCGCTTCGAACCCGCCCTGGAATTGATCTCTCAGGGCCGCCTTCAACTCGACGACATGATCGACAGCGAATTTCCGCTCAGCGAAGGACCCGCCGCCTTCGCCCGTGCCGCGCAACCCGGCGTCCTGAAAGTCCTGCTGCGCCCCTAATGCTTCGGCGCTTCCGGCGAATCCGCGAACGCTTCCTTCACCGATTCGCTGATCGACGCCCACGCCGACTCCGCGCCCGCCTTCATGCCCTCCCAGGTCTCTTCCGTGGCATCGCCGATCTCGCTGAGCCGCGCTTTCGCCGCGTCCAGTTTCTCCTCCAGTTGCTCCAGGCGCCGGTTGTACTCGACGTGCGCGTCCGCCGATTTCGATTTCGCGGCGGCCCGCAACTGCGCGATCTTCGCCTCCACGATCTCCAGTTCGGCTTCGAGTTTCTGTTTGTAGGCTTCGCGATTGGTCATCTCCGTTGGAGCCCACAACCCGCGCGAAGGTTACCGTCCGGGCACGCCGCCCGCCTGCTTCCAGTACTTCTCCAACACCTTCTCGATGTAGTTCTGCGTCTCGCGGAATGGCGGCACGCCGTTGTGCCGTTGCACCGCCCCTTCGCCCGCGTTGT
>DNFG01000172.1 GCA_003487005.1 Bryobacterales bacterium | reverse complement strand
GTCGAAATCTACGGCCCGGAATCCTCCGGCAAAACCACCCTCGCCCTCCAGGCCGTCGCCCAGGCTCAAAAGGCCGGCGGCATGGCCGCTTTCGTCGACGTCGAACACGCCCTCGATCCCGCCTACGCCCGCAAACTCGGCGTCGATGTCGACAACCTCCTCGTCTCCCAGCCCGATTACGCCGAACAGGCCCTCGAAATCGCCGCCGCTCTCATCAATTCCAACGCCATCGACATCCTGATCGTCGACTCCGTCGCCGCTCTCGTCCCCAAAGCCGAACTCGAAGGCGAAATGGGCGACAGTTTCGTCGGCGTTCACGCCCGGCTCATGTCCCAGGCCATGCGCAAACTCACCGGCATCGTCGCCCGCTCCAACACCTGTCTGATCTTCATCAACCAGATCCGCGAAAAGATCGGCGTCATGTTCGGCAGCCCCGAAACCACCACCGGCGGCCGCGCCCTCAAGTTCTACTCCTCCGTCCGCGTCGATATCCGCCGCATCGCCGCCATCAAGGACGGCGAAGCCGTCGTCGGCAACCGCACCAAGGTCAAAGTCGTCAAAAACAAACTCGCTCCCCCCTTCCGCGAAGCCGAATTCGACATCATGTACGGCGAAGGCATCAGCGCCAGCGGCGACCTCCTCGACCTCGCCGTCGCCCGGAACATCGTCGAAAAGAGCGGCTCCTGGTATAGCTACAACGGCGAACGGATCGGTCAGGGCCGCGAAAACGCCAAGCAGTTCCTCCGCGACCACGAGGACACCTTCAACCACCTCGATGCCAAGGTCCGCGAAGCCCTCGGCCTCGTCCGCGCGACGGCCCCGCCGGCCGAAGCCGCTCCGGAACCCGCCAAAGCCGCCGCGCGCGGACGTGCTTAAGCCCGTCTACCCGAGAAACTGCCGCAGATAGCGCGCACACTGCGCCATCCCGCGCTTGCGGTCCTCGAGCGAGCCTTCATAGGCCCGGTCTTCCATCTCCACGCAGACCGGGCCGCGGTAGCCCACCTGGTTCAGCGTCGAGAAGAACGCGCTCCAGTCCACCTCGCCCAGCCCCGGCAACTTCGGCGTGTGGAACTCCAGCGGATACGCCAGCAACCCCACTTCATCCAGCCGATCCCGGTCCAGCCGGGCATCCTTCGCATGCACGTGATGAAAACGCGTGTGGAACTCCCGGATCGCCTTCGGAATGTCCATCATCTGCCACACCAGGTGCGACGGATCAAAGTTCAGCCCGAAATTCTCGTTCGGAATGTCCTCGAACATCCGCCGCCACACCTTCGGCGACACCGCCAGATTCTTCCCGCCCGGCCATTCGTCCCGGCTGAACGACATCGGGCAGTTCTCAATGCCGATCTTCACGCCCTTGTCCGCGGCATACTGCACCAGCGGCCGGAATACCTCCAGAAACCGCGGCCAGTTCTCGTCGATCGTCTTCGCCGGATCGCGGCCCACAAACGTGTTCGCCACCCCGATTCCCAGCGCCGCCGAGGCATCCACCACCTTGTAAAAGTGGTCGATATAGACCTGCGCCTCCTCCGCGTCGGCTACCAGCGGATTCGGATAATAGCCCAGTCCGCTGATCGTCACGCCGGCCGCGGCCACCGTCTCCTTCACCTCGTTCACGTCATAGCTCGTCACGTCAATGTGCGTCACCCCCGCGTAGCGGCGCTCGCTCTTGCCGGGCGGCCAGCACATCACTTCCAGGCACTCATAGCCGGATTGCTTCGCGAGCGCCGCGGTTTCGGCGAGCGATAGCTCCGGCACAATGGCGGTTACGATTCCAAGTTGGATCATGGCCGTCAGTATCCCGCCGGGCTGGGGGCCGCGGCAACTCCCCCCAACGGCTCCAGTCCCAACCGCGCCCGCGCATCGTCCAGCATCTGCGCCGTCCGCGTCGCCCCGCAGCGCGTCACTCCCAGCGCCCGGACCCGCAACAACGCGTCCAGATCACGCACTCCCCCCGCCGCTTTCACCTGCACATGCGCCCCCGCGTGCTTGCGCATCAAAACCAGGTCCGCGTCCGTCGCCCCGCCGGTGCCATAGCCCGTCGACGTCTTCACCCAGTCCGCGTTCAACTCCGAACAGATCTCGCAAAGCCGGATCTTGTGATCGTCCGTCAGATAGCAGTTCTCGAAGATCACCTTCACCCTCTGCCCCGCTTCGTGCGTCGTCTCCACCACCGCGCGGATGTCCTCCCGGACCGCCGCCCACTCCCCGCTCAGCACCCGGCTGATATTCACCACCATGTCCAACTCTTCCCCGCCATCGGCCAGCGCCTGCTTCGTCTCCGCCACCTTCACCGCCGTCGTGTGCCCCCCGTGCGGGAATCCGATCGTCGTGGACGCGCGCACATCACTCCCGCGCAACGCTTCCGCGCACTTCTTCAGCGCGTAAGGCAGAATACACACGCTCGCCACGTCATAATGCCGCGCCAGCGCGATCCCCGCTTCGAGATCGGCCGCCGCCAGCGTCGGATTCAGCAGCGAATGATCGATCATCTTCGCCACGTCCAGATAACTGAAATCAAGGTTGTTCACGACGGAATCGTCTCCATGCGGTCAGGGTCAAAACGGATCAGCCGCTTCTCGAGATACGACTGCACGGCCAGCAGCGGCGGCTGAATCGAAATCGCCGCCAGCCCCACATCGCCCTTCGGCCGCTGGCGCGTCCGGCAGCAATCCAGAAAATTGCGGACATGATCGGCGGTGATGTCGCCGGGGAACTTCG
>DNFG01000359.1 GCA_003487005.1 Bryobacterales bacterium | reverse complement strand
ACCTGCACGAGTTCGCTGCGCTTTTTGGTGAGGGGGAGAGTGCTGCTCCGGCCGGTTGCGCCGGAACGGATTTCCCGTAGGATGTGCAGTGCGCCGATGCGTTCGAACACGAGGATGTCACGGCCATCGGTCTTCGCGTCACGGCCCTGGGTCTTGACGACTAATCTGGATGAACCAGTCTCGTTGTTCTGGAACCGCAGGGTGCTTTCGGTCACCCGAAGGACATGGTAGGGACCCGCGTCAAATTCGGAGTCGAATGCGACGAACTTGAAGGGAACGTCGAATGGACCGGCTTGCGACTGCGCCTGGATGCCCAGTGGCAGCAGGCACAGCAGCAGGGAGGCGAACAGGCATTTCGCAAACATGGAGGGGACTCCTTGGGCTGGGCGAAACCAGTTGTGGTCTCGCGAGACGGCGTTTGTCCACGGAGGGGCGGACGGAAGGAGCGGCAAACCGGCCCAGGCGATCCCAAGAGCGGGAAGTTGATGTTCCGGGTGGCCGATCCCTGGCGTCTTTCGCTTGTGGATTTGTACCATGGCCCAATCATTCGGCAGCCCGGGATGACCGGGCAATGGGTGACGGCTGATCGATTTCGGATCTATTTCTGATGCCGCAAACTCTTGTTTTTGCTGATGTTGTTTGCGTTACTGACTGGACGTCCAAGTGCGATCACTGGCGTACATGTCGATGATTGTCGCGCCCGGGTGACGAACGCCCGAAAGTGGGGTGCAGTCTCGCTTCCCGATCTCGTTCAGAGATGCCGCCACGGGGTGGCCATCACTCCACCTTTCGCCCCGCATTCGCCGCCAAAGTGAATGAAACAGGCCATTGTATTTCGAGAGCTTCTTATCCGATTTGGCTTGTGACCCTCGATTCCTCACCATATAATCGGGCTGCGCGAGGAAATGCAGTGACTGTGCGGCGACTGACGCGAACCGCGGCGATCCGGTTCGACGAGTTCGAGTTGGACCCGGAGAAGGGAGAACTGCGCAAGAATGGGCATCCGGTCCGGCTGGCGCCTCAGCCGATGAAGGTGCTGGCGCTGCTGGCGAGCCGCCCGGGGGAACTGGTCACCCGCGAGGAGATTCGGGAGCAGATCTGGGGCGGGGAGACTTTTGTCGATTTCGAGCAGGGCTTGAACCACTGCATTAATCAGGTCCGGGCGGCACTGGGTGACGATTCGGCCGCGGCGCGATTCGTGGAGACGGTGCCCCGGCGCGGGTACCGGTTCCTGCTGGAGGCGGCGCGGAGCGAGGAGGAATCTCCGGCTCCGGCCTCGCGCTGGAGACGCCGCGCCGGCGTGGTTGGAATTGGGGCGTTCGTCCTTGTCGCGGGAATTCTCACGGCGTTGTACAGCGGGTGGTTCCGGCCGGGAGGGATGATTCCTCCGGTTCGCTCAATCGCGGTGCTCCCAATCGAGAACCTTTCCGGAGACCCGGAACAGGAGTACTTCGCGGACGGGATGACCGAGGAACTGGTGACCGCGCTGGGTCGAATCCACGCGCTGAGGGTGATTTCGCGGACTTCGGTGATGCGCTACAAGCGCACCAGGAAGCCGCTGCCCGAGATTGCGCGGGAGTTGAAGGTGGATGCGGTGATTGAAGGGACGGTCACGCAGGCGGACGGTCGTGTCCGGCTAACCGCCAACCTGCTGCATGCTCCGTCGGACCGGCACCTTTGGGCCGAGACCTTCGAGCGCGACCTCAGCGATGTTCTAGGACTCCAGAGAGAACTGGCGCGGACGGTCGCGCGTCAGATCCACTTGAAACTGTCGGTGGAAGATCAGGCCCGGCTGGATCGCGGGCGCCCGGTGCATCCGGAAGCCCATGAAATGTACCTGAAGGGACAATTCCATTACTACCGGTGGAGCCGTCCGGAATTCGTAAAGGCGATTGAATACTACCGGAGGGCGATTGATCTGGATCCCGAGTATGCGGAGGCGCATGTTGGGTTGGCGAAGACCTTCGGATGGCAGTGGATATTGGGGGCCCTGCCGCCGAATGAGGCCTATCCGCAGTTTGAAATGGCGCTCAAGCGGGCCCGGGCGATCGATGAGAGCCTGCCGGAAGTGCATTATGTCCAGGCGGTGGCGGCGTGGTATTTCTACTGGAATTGGGAACAGGCGGAACGGGAATTCCGGCGGGCACTGGAATTGAATCCGAATCTGGAAGAGGCACGCTACGAATATGCCTGGTTTCTAGCCACGATGGGCCGGCATGGTGAGGCGGTTGTGCAGGCCGAGCGCGCAGTGGAGACGGACCCTCTGTCGGTGTCCGCAAACCTGGCGCTGGGGTCGGTTTACCATGGGGCGGGCATGCTCGACCGGGCATTGGCGCAACTGCGCCGGACGATCGAACTGGAGCCGAACGATCCGCGTTGTCACGGGTTTATCGGCGGGGTCTACCGGAGTCTGGGGCTCTATGACGAGATGATGGAGGCCGAGCACAAACGGATGGCGCTGCAGGGCGCCAGACCCGGGGAGATCGAGGCAATGAAGGATGCCTACCGGACAGGCGGCTATCCGGGACTGCTGCGCTGGCGACTGGCCCATGCCCAGCACCCGTTCGCGCAGGCCGAGGCACAAGCGCAGTTGGGCCTCAGGGATGAAGCAATCGCAAACCTTGAGAAATGTTACGCGCAGCGCTGGTGGGCCATGGTCCGGATAAATTCCGGCCCAATATGGGATCCCTTGCGGACGGATCCCCGGTTTCAGGAGATATTGCGCAGGATGAATTTTCCTCGCTGAAGCGGGAGGATCAACTGCCGCGCTGCTCGGTGGCGCGCCAGACGCGGCGGACAGCAAGGACATAGGCGGCGGTGCGGAGGTCGCAGGCGAGTTCATTGGCAGTGGCCCGGAGGTCGCGCCAGGCCTTCTGGATCGTACGTTTGAGTTCTTCGTTGACCCGGGTTTCATCCCAGTAGTAGTTCTGCAGGTTCTGGACCCACTCGAAATAGCTGACGGTGACGCCTCCGGCATTGGCGAAGATATCGGGAAGAACGATGATGCCCTGAGCGGCGAGAACTTCGTCGGCATCGGCGTCGGTGGGTCCATTGGCGCCTTCGAGGATGTAGCGCGCCCGGATCCGGTGCGCGTTTTCGCGGGTGATGACTCCGCCGAGCGCAGCCGGAATCAGCACGTCGACATTCTCGGCGATCAGGTCGGCTCCGGTGAACGGTTCGGCGTCCGGGAAGCCCTGGATACTGCCGTTCTGGCGGGTGTGATCAATCAGAGCAGTGACATCAAGGCCGTGTGGGTTGCGGAGGGCGCCGGTGACGTCGCTCACAGCGGTAATGCGGCCGCCCCGCTCATGAATCAGCCGGGCAGCCCAGATGCCGACGTTGCCAAAGCCCTGAATCGCGTACGTAAAGTCTGAAATCAGGCGATGCTCGTCGGCAAAGAGACATTCGGCGCCGAGGACAAGCCCGCGGCCGGTGGCGGCCACACGGCCTTCAGATCCGCCCAGATCAAGGGGTTTGCCCGTGACGACGCCGGGGGTCCAGCCATGGTATTTCGAGTACTCGTCGGCCATCCAGCCCATGACGGTGGCGTTGGTGCCCATGTCAGGCCCCGGAATGTCGACATTGGGCCCGATGACATCATGGAGGCGCTGGACGAAGACGCGGGACAGCCGTTCCAGTTCGGAACGGCTGAGCGTGGCGGGATCGACGGCAATGCCGCCTTTGGCGCCCCCGTAGGGCAGTCCGGCGACAGCGGTCTTCCAGGTCATGGCGGTGGCCAGCGCAGTCACCTCGTCCTCGTCGGCTTCGGGATGGAACCGGATTCCGCCCTTCATCGGCCCGCGGGACTGGTCGTGCTGAACCCGGTAGCCGACGAAGGTGGCCACGCTGCCATCATCTCGAAGCAGGGGGCATTCGACTTTGACCTCGCGGTACGGGGTCAGCAGGCGCTGGCGAATGGAGGGTTCGAGCCCAAGGATATCCGCGGCCCGTTGGAAGTTGCGGGCGCCTGATTCTGTCGCTTTCATCGATTCCTCCGATCTGGGTAGCGTCAACGCTATCATAAACTGAGATGGCGGAATCCGAGATATTCGTTTCCCTGACCTCGAAGTTGCCGGAACTGGAAGCCTCTATCGGCAGTGTCCTCCGGGGCAAGGCCGAGGTGGTCCGCCTGAGCCTCGTCTGTTTGCTGGCCCGTGGCCATCTGTTGATCGAGGATGTACCGGGGGTCGGCAAGACGACGCTGGCGCACGCGCTCTCCCGTTCGGTCAATTGCGGATTCCAGCGCGTGCAATGCACGTCCGACATGCTGCCTGGCGACATCCTCGGAGTCACGATCTACAACGCGAAGACTGGCGCGTTCGAGTTCAAACCAGGCCCGGTGTTCACGAACTTCCTGCTCGCGGACGAAATCAACCGGGCCACGCCGAAGACCCAATCGGCGCTGCTCGAGGTGATGAACGAGCGCCAGATCTCGATCGACGGCCGCACACTGAAAATGGCTGACCCGTTCCTCGTGATCGCCACGCAAAACCCCGTGGAGCACCACGGAACCTACCCGCTGCCGGAGTCGCAGCTTGACCGTTTCCTAATGCGCCTCCGCATCGGATACCCGGATGCGGCGAGTGAGCGCGAGATCGTCCGCAACCACCGCTCCGGCATGGAGGCGGCAGTCTCCACCGTCCTGAGTCCCGACGAACTGATCGGCCTGCAGGGGGCGGTGGAGGAGATTCGGGTGGACGACGCTCTGGTGGATTACATGCTGGCCATAGTGGAAGCGACGCGTCGGCATGAATCGCTTTCGCTGGGGGTGAGTCCGCGCGCCGCCCAGTCGCTGTACCGCGCCGCCCAGGCTCTGGCCGCGCTCGAAGCCCGTGAATATGTCCTGCCGGACGACATCAAGCGCCTGGCGGGACCGGTTTTTGCCCACCGCGTCGTGCTGCACCAGCGTGCCGCGCTGAGCGCCCGTGGCGGTGATGCCGCCGAACGCATCCTCGACGAGATCCTGAGCCGGGTCGAGGTCCCTCTCTAAGTTTGCACAAGGAATGACTGCACGATGAAAACCGCGATAGTCGGTCTGCCCATGGTGGGCAAGACCAGTCTGTTCACCATTCTGACCGGAGTCCACGAGTCCACCCGGATGGGTACCATGGAGGCCCGCGCCGGCGTGACCAAGGTGCCGGATCCGCGCCTCGAGGCGCTCGCCCGGATCTTCGATCCACCCAAGGTGACTCACGCCTCCCTGGAGTATTTCGATTTCCCCTCGATCAGCAAGGAGACCCTGCGCGAGCCTTCCTACCTGGCCAGCCTGCGCGTCGCCGACGCCATCGCTCATGTTGTGCGTGTGTTCGACTCCGATTCGATTCCGCACGAGAAGGGCGACGTGAACCCCGAGCGTGATATCGACGATGTCGATACTGAGTTGATCCTGTCCGATCTGGTTGTGGTAGAGAAACGTCTCGAACGGCTGGAAAAGGATCGCAAGAAGATCAAGGATCCGGGCCTCGACCGCGAGTACGAACTCCTGCAGCAGGCTCACGCGTGCCTCGAAGAGAACCGCCCGCTGCGGACCCTCACGCTCGAAGGTGAAGACGAGAAGCGCCTGCGCGGCTTCCAGTTTCTCTCGCTGAAACCGATTCTGTATGTCTTGAACCTGGGGGAGGAAGATGCTTCGCGGCTCTCTGCGGTCGAGCAGGAATACCGCGATAAACTGCTGCCCACGCGGCCCGGAGCCGATGTGGCGGCCATTTGCGGCAATATTGAGGCCGAATTGGTGGAACTGTCCGCGGCCGAGGCCGCGGAGTATCTCGCCAGCTATGGACTACCCGACTCCGGTCTGCATCGTCTCATCAACGCCACATACCGGGTACTCGGATTGATGAGCTTTCTCACCGCTGGCGAGACAGAGGTCCGCGCCTGGACCGTGCCGATCAATTCCACGGCGCCGAAAGCCGCCGGGGCGATTCACTCGGACTTTGAAAAGAAATTCATCCGCGCCGAGGTGGTCAACTGGCAGGCGCTGGTCGAGCATAATGGCTACCCGGGCGTCCGCGAGAAGGGCCTGTTGCGACTGGAAGGCAAGGAGTACATCGTGAAGGACGGCGACGTGCTCGTCATCCGGCACGGCTGAACGGGTCGGTTGCGTTCAGCGACCAGACCAGCGCTCCGGTGTAGCCGGCGTCTTCGATCCGCCGCAGACGCTCCTCCAGATTCCTTGCACCGTCCGGCCATGCCGGATCAGGCGCGGAGGCGAACTCCCCGACGAGACAGGGCCCGCTGCACACTGCCCCGGCAGGCGGCAGCGGCCTCCGCGCCTGTCCGTAGTAGTGGAATTGCTGCAGCCCAATGCCCCAGCCCTCCGTCTTCCAGTCGCGGATTGTGCGCCAATGGGCCCAGCCGATGGTCGAGACAAAACCGGCGCCATTGATCCGCTGAACGGCCTCGCGCAGAAATGCCTGCATGGCTGGGAGCGGCACCGTCCGGCGACCGGGGAACAGACGCTCCCAGAATCGCCACGTCCTTTCCCGGGTCACCCATTCCGGTTCGTTCATTACCTCCCAGGCGAAGATGCTGGCCCGGCGCGTCCGTGAGACCTCCAATAGCGGGTTCAGCACTTGGTCCATAAAGGAGCGCCGCCTCTCCGAATCGCGGATCACCCGCGCACGGCCGCCCTTCAACAACCCGGGTCCTGCCGTAACCGCGGGTAGACACCAGTGGAAATCGAGCAACGAGGGCAGCAATCGGACCCCGGCCTGCTCACACTGCGCCAGTAACGCCTCAAAATCGGAGACCAACGGCCGGATCGCCTCGTCCTCCCACTCAGCCGGAAGGCCCAGACCATCGGCCAGCACAAACCAGCGGACCACGCTGAAGCCCTCGCCCGCCAGGCGGCGCAAATCCGCGGCAATCCGTGCGCGCCGCGCAGCCCGGAACTCCTCAGGCCCCTGACCGCCCGTCCACCCGCTGGGAGGGACCCCAAAGTCCCAGCCATAGTCCATCCAAGGGTAGTTGATACCCTTGATCACGATGGCTGACGACCCGGGCCCAGCGCGGCCGTCAGAATCGCCTCGAGTTCTTCCTGTGTGAGGCGGATCGGATTCGCCTTCATGCTGGAAGCATCCATCGCCTTGCGGCACAACCCGGGAACATGGGCGGGCGTGATGCCATACTCGCTCAACGGTGAAATACCGAGGTCAACCGACAGCCGCAGGCTGAACGCGGCCGGATCCTCTCCGAGGATGTCGGTCAACACGCCATAGCGCCGCAGCGATTCGCACCCGGAATCCCGGCTCCGCAGCGCCGCCACATTCGCCCGGATCACGTGCGGCAGAAGCGCCGCGCAGACCGCCCCGTGCGGCGCGTCGAACTGGCCGCCCACCGGCGACGCGAATCCATGCACCGCCCCAAGACCGGCATTGGCCAGTGCGAGACCGCCGTACAACGCCGCCAGCGCCATGTCCGTCCGCGCGGAGAGGTCCCCGGGATGATGAAACGCGCGCGGCAAGGCCACGGCGACGCGCCGGATCCCGTCCAGGCAGAACGCGTCCGTCAAAGGGTTCGCGCGCGGAGACACCCAAGGCTCAATCAGTTGTGTGAGCGCGTCCAGGCCGGTCGCGGCCGTCACCGCGGGCGGCACAGTGAGCGTGAGTTCAGGGTCGATCACGGCCAGCCTGGGCAACATCAAGGGACTGCGCAGACTCACTTTCACACCCTGTTCCGGCGCTCCCAGCACGGCATTCCGGGTGACTTCCGCGCCGGTGCCCGCGGTGGTCGGTACCGCGATGAACGGCAGGGGCGGGTGGGTGAGCGGTTGACCCTCGCCAATCACCTCCAGATAGGCCAGCACGTCTTCCGGATTCGGAACCAGTGCCGCAATGGCCTTGCCGGCATCGATCACGGATCCGCCGCCGGCGGCTACAACCACATCACAGCCGGCTTCCCTCGCCGCGGCGACGGCGTCGCGGATGGCGGGAATGGTCGGCTCGCCGGTGATGGACAGCCGTTCGCCGTCGAGCCCGAGTGCGGATACGCGCCCCGCCGATCCGCCGGTCACCAACAGAGGCCGGCGCCCCAGCGCACTCGCCGCCGCGCCCACCTGCCGGACCGTCCCCGGTCCGAACACAATGCGGGTTGCCGTGGCGAACTCGAAGGAAGTTACCAACGCGCGTCCTCCGGGAACAGATTCTCATACCTGACCGCCGTTCGCGGAGATGCCATCATCGGCGCAACCGTGTCACGCCAGAGGGCATAGTGCGCGGTTTCCTTGTGCGCCGCGGGCGCCCCAGGCGTCCGATAGACCTCTTGCAGGAGGAAGCGTTGCGGGTCATCCGTCTGTTGGATCAAGTCGAACCGGGCAATGCCTGGCTCCTGAACACTCGCCCGAGCGTTGGTAAGTGTGGCATCGATAAAGGCCTCAACGGCCTCCGCCCGAACATGAACATGAACGTGAACAATCAACATGGTGCCCCCATTATGCAACGTGCGACCGTCTTGCTAAACTGGAGGAGATCCCCGGTCGTCTAATGGTAGGACAGCGGCCTTTGGAGCCGTGAATCGTGGTTCGAATCCATGCCGGGGAGCCAACCGCCCAAACCCTGATTCCCCGCCCCCAGTTCCCGCTGGCTCTCCGCCATTAATGGGGGC